>JAHIPI010000070.1 GCA_018894435.1 Candidatus Omnitrophota bacterium
CTTGTAGCAGCCGCAGGGAAAAGCGCATTAATAAAGGGCAACTGGATCAAAAGAGGCGCTATCGTAATCGATGTGGGTATTAATGCGAAAGGTGGCGTAATAACGGGCGACGTAGAATTTGACAAGGCGAAGAAAAAGGCAGCTTACATTACGCCTGTACCGGGAGGCGTGGGGCCGGTCACAACAGTTATGCTTATGAAAAATTTGGTGGAGTTATATAAAACCCAGAGGAAAGAACAATGACTTTTAGTGAAAAGATCAAAACGAAAAAATTTATCGTAACAAGCGAAATAGGCCCGCCAAAGGGCGTTGATGTGGCGGCACATATTGTGGATGCGGAACTGGTCAAGGGCCGCGTAGACGCGATCAATGTGACGGACCTGCAAAGTTCGGTGATGCGGCTTGGCTCATTGGCGTTCAGCCGTCTTTTAATAGAGCGTAATATAGAGCCCATATACCAAGTGACGTGTCGAGACAGAAACCGCCTTGCGCTGCAATCGGACCTGTTGTCCGCTTATGCTCTTGGCATACGCAACGTCCTCATACTGACGGGCGACCATCCGTCACTGGGTGACCACCCGGCGGCAAAACCGGTTTACGACCTGGATTCCGTAGGCCTTCTACGAGCGGCAAAGCTCCTTGAAAGCGGACATGATCTGGCAGGCAAAAAACTGAAAGGCTCGCCAAAGTTCTGCCTTGGCGCAGCCGTCAATCCCGGGGTGGATCCGCTTGAACCGGAAATAATAAAGATGGCAAAAAAGATAGAATCCGGCGCGGAGTTTTTCCAGACACAGGCCATATTTGACGCGAAGCAGTTTGAAAAATTTATGAATAACATAAAGGATTTGAAAGTCCCCATAATAGCCGGCGTGGTCGTACTTAAAAGTGCTGATAGCGCAAGATTCATGAATAAGCACGTACCCGGCATATCGGTACCGGATGCAATAATAGAAGAAATAGAAAAGGCCGAGGATAAAGATAAAAAGTCGATAGAGATAGCGGCGCGCCTTATAAAAGAGTTAAAGGGTATCGCCGGCGGAGTCCATATCATGTCTATAGGGATGAATAAGAAGGTTCCTTTAATACTTAACGCGGCGGGCCTTTAGAGAATGGTTGAGAAAAAGGTCACAATTTTAGATATACAGAATAAAAAGAGAAGCGGAAAAAAGATAACGATGCTTACCGCTTACGACTATTTTCTGGCTAAAATTGTCGACGAGGCCGGCATAGACGTCGTATTGGTAGGCGATTCACTGGGGATGGTAGTATTGGGTTACGAATCTACCGTAAATGTCACCATGGATGATATGATACGCCATACTCAGGCGGCAAGGCGGGGAATCAAGAGGTCGCTCCTAATAGGCGATATGCCTTATAAGTCATTCGAGACGGTCGAGGCGGCCGCAAAGAATGCGAAAAGGTTTGTAGAAGAAGCCGGATGCGATGCCGTAAAACTGGAAGGCGAATCTTATGAAGCGGTATCCGCAATAATCAAGTGCGGTATACCCGTACTTGGGCACTTGGGGCTTACACCTCAGACAGCAGTAGAGTTTAAGGTGCAGGGAAAAAATGCCGAAGCCGCAAAGGCTATAGCGGATGCGGCAAGGCGGCTGGAACGCTTGGGATGTTTTAGTATAGTCCTGGAATGCATCCCGTCCGAGCTCGCAGAAATAATAACTTCAAATATATCTATTCCGACCATAGGAATAGGCGCGGGCCCGGCATGCGACGGACAAGTCCTTGTGCTTAATGATTTGCTTGGCATGTTCGATAGATTTATGCCGAAATTTGCCAAGAAATACGCCGATGTCGGCGCGATAGCAAAAGAGGCAGTTTCCCGATATAAAGAGGAAGTCGAAAAAGGCATTTTTCCGAAAAAAGAGAATAGCTTCACAATGCGAAAAGAAGAACTGGAAAAGATAAAATGAGGAAGATGATATGAAAATAGTTATTGTGGCACCCGGCGCCTTGGGGCTATTGCTGGCGGCCAGCTTATCGCGTACAAAAAATGATGTTTGGGTGCTTGACAAAAACGCGGGAAGGGCAAAGAAGATCCGAGAAGACGGCATCAAGGTGGAGAATTCGGGAAGCGGCTCGCGCGTCAAGGTGAATGCCTCTTCCGAGGCCAAAGATATCGGCTTGGCCGACATTGTTATTATATGCGTAAAATCGTACGACACAGAGAGCGCGCTTAAAAACGCAAAGCCGCTTATAGGCGAGCGGACGTACGTATTGAGCCTGCAGAACGGTTTGGGGAATTTGCAGCTCATAAGCGAATTTGTAGATAGCGACAAAATAATAGGCGGCGTCACTTATCATGGCGCGACGCTTATTGACGAGACAACGCTAAAACATACTTGTAAGGGTGAAACGATTATAGGCCAGGAAAGCGGAAAGGTCTTAGGCGAAATAAGGGACATAGCGGCGATATTGACCAAAGCGGGATTTCCCGTAAAGATAACCAAAGATATAAATTCAGCCATATGGAGCAAGGTCGTTATAAACACCGGCATAAATGCCATAAGCGCAATAGCGCGCCTCAAAAACGGGGCGCTTACGGAAAATGAGTATACGAGGGAAATCGTGAGGCGCGCCGTATCAGAAGCGACGAAAGTTGCGAAGAGGAAAAAGGCAAAACTTGCCTACGATGACCCTATACAGAAAGCCGAAGCTGTTTGTAAGGCAACAGCCGATAATATCTCGTCCATGCTGCAGGACGCCTTGAATCGCGATATGACTGAAATAGACTCGATAAACGGAGCAATAGTGCGGCAGGCCAAAAGCATGAATATAAAAACACCTACGAATGAGATGCTCGTTGAGCTCGTTAAGGCGATCGAAATAACTTACGACAAGCGAGTGAAGGGGTAAGGAGTATTAAATGTTTATCAAAATAGGCGAGCGTATAAATAGTTCCAGGGAGACGATAGCGCGGGCGCTTTCGACGAAGGACGAAGCCTTTATCAGGCGCGAGGCAAGGCTCCAGAAAGAAGCGGGGGCCCATATGTTGGATGTAAACTGCGCTTTCAATACAAAAAATGAACCTAAGGATATGGAATGGCTCGTTGGCCTCGTTCAAGATGAGACGGGTTTGCCGCTTTCCATCGACAGCCCCAATCCTGACGCGATAGAAGCAGGGCTTCGCAAACACAAAGGAAAGGCGCTCGTCAACTCTATTACGCTTGAGAAAGATAGGGCCGACGCTATTCTTCCACTCGTGAAGAAGTATAAGGCATCGGTTATAGTACTTGCAATGGACGGGAAGGCTATGCCGCATACAGCCGGCGGCCGGCTTGATATGGCAAAAAATGCCGTGTCTCTTCTGGCGACTCATGGCATAGAAAAGGACGATTTATATATCGATCCCTTAGTCCGGCCTATAAGCAGCGAGCCGGATCAGGCGCTTGAAGTCATAAAGAGCGTGGGATTAATAAAGTCCGCTACGGGCGCTAAATTGACTTGCGGGTTAAGCAATGTTTCTTTCGGCTTACCCGATAGAGGCATGCTAAACGCGGCATTCTTGGCAATGATGCTTTTCGCGGGGCTTGACGCCGCTATACTAGATCCTCTCAATAAAAAGATAAATGCGATTTTACGGGCCTCGTCCGCGCTTTTGGGCGAAGATGAGTTTTGCGTGGAATACATAAAAAGCCACAGGGGAGGGAAATTATCATTTTAATATGCGTATACTAAAAAAACCGAAACGTATATTTATAGCCGCGACGCGCCAAAATGACGGCAAAACCACACTTTCGCTGGGGCTTATAGCGGCATTTAAAAAGCGTTATGACAATGTGGGTTTCATAAAGCCGGTAGGCCAGCGCTACGTTGTGGAAGACGGGCTCAAGGTGGACGAGGATTCCCTTCTTATAGAAATCCTATGCGGCCTGAAAGGCCGGCTTAAGGATATGAGCCCCATCGCCGTGGAAAGAGGGTTTACAGAAAAATATATAATGCGCGCCAGGCATATTGTGCTGATACATAAAATAAAAAAGGCATTCGCCAATATCGCGAAATCTAAAGATATAGTCATAATAGAGGGTACCGGGCACGCGGGTGTAGGCTCGTGCTTTGACATGTCCAATGCCTATGTGGCGAAATTGCTAGGCTCAAAAGTAGTCCTGATATCTTCGGGCGGTATCGGAAGGCCGATAGACGAAATCCTGCTTAACGCCGCCCTTTTTGAAAAGCACGGCGTAAAGATAGCGGGCGTGATCATCAATAAGGTCTTAAGAGAAAAATATCACAAAGTGAATGAACTCGTAAGAAAGGGGCTTAAGCGGAAGGGCATTGACGTATTGGGCGTGATGCCATACCAGAAGTTTCTTTCCTCTCCTACTGTCGGAGAGATATCGGATGAACTTGGTATAACATTTATGCACGGTAGAGAAAATGCGCACAATGTGGTAAATAAGATCCTTGTAGGCGCCATGGAACCGCACGAGGCATGGAATTATATAGAAGACGGCAGTCTTATAATAACCCCGGGTGATCGGGAGGATATGATACTGATGGCTATGAGCTCCTATCTTTTGCAATCCAAAACTGCCTATTCGAAGATAGCCGGCATCGTCCTCACGGGCGGCATAACGCCTCATCACAGCATACGCAACCTTATCGCGCGCAGCGGTATTCCGGTACTGATGTCGAAAAACGATACTTATAAAGTGACATCAGAGATACATGACCTCACAGTCAAAATAAAACCGGACGATACCGACAAGGCGAAGATGGCCATAAAGCTGGTAGAGGATTATATCGATATAGATTTTCTCATCAAAAAGATATTATGATAAGGAAGAATTCGTTAATAGCCCTTCTTCTGCTTTTTTTTGTCCTGCCGGGTTGCGCGAAAAGCGATGTATACAAATTTACCTCTCTTTCCATGGGAACTACAGTAGAGGTTACGATATGCCTTGACGGCATAGGCATCGCCGCCGCAAAAAGCGCCGCAGATGAATCAAAAGCCAGGATAGAAGACATCAATAAGATGCTCTCTATTTTTGATAAAAAAAGCCCCGTATCCCTTGTAAATGATGATACCTCAAAAAAGCTCCGAAAATTAAATCCGGATTTATATCTGCTGACAAAGCGATGCAATAAATATTATGTATTGACCGAAGGCGCATTTGATATCACGGTGGAGCCACTTGTTGAGGCGTGGGGATTCGGCCCGGGTGAGAAAAAGAAGTGCGATCCCGATACTATAGCGGGTATATTGAAGTATGTCGGAATGAATAAGATGGTATTCGATGATGCGGATAGAACGGTATATTTTAAAGACCCGCGCATGCGGATCGATTTTGGAGGAATCGCCAAAGGGTACGCGGTTGATGAAGTGGTGAAGATATTGAAGCGCCGCGGCATCAGGTCTGCCGTTATAAACATGGGAGGCGAGGTCTATTGCATGGGAAGTAGTACGGCGCGAAAAGGATGGTCTATCGGCATAAAAGATCCGGATGACAAAAAAAATATCATTGCTCGGCTGGTAATAAAAGATAAAGCAGTCGCCACTTCCGGTAACTACGAAAATTTTTATATCTCAGGCGGGAGGGAATACGGCCACATCATAAATCCGAGAACAGGGTATGCGGCGAGAAATAATTTACGAAGCGTTACGGTCGTTGCGGATGACTGCATGACTGCCGATGCGTTGGCGACGGCGATATTTGTGCTCGGCGAAAAAAAAGGGCTGGAATTTATTGAGAAACTACAGGGCGTAGATATATTGTTAGTCGCAAAAGACTTGGCGGGTACAAGGATAAGCATGTCAAGCGGCATGAAAGGTTATATAGCGAAAAAATGAAAAATAGAAAACGGGTCATGGTGGCTATGAGCGGCGGATTGGACTCATCCTTGTCCGCGGCTATCTTAAAAAAGAAGGGATTTGATGTCATAGGCGCGACTATGAAGTTATGGCCCGAGGAAGAATGCGCTAAGGATAAGGATGTCAGGGCATGCTGTTCTACGAGTGCCATAAGTGATGCGCGATCCGTCGCCGCTAGAATAGGCATCCCTTATTATGTATTTGATTTTTCCCGGGAGTTCGAAAAAAACGTAATAGACTATTTTTGCAGGGAATATAACCGCGGCGCTACGCCTAACCCGTGCATTTTGTGTAATCAGATTTTAAAATTCGATACCTTGCTTAAAAAAACGCGGGAACTCAGTTGCGATTATATTGCTACGGGCCACTACGCAAACATCGGCTATAACAGGCTCAACAGGCGATATTATGTTAAAGAAGGAAAGGATAAAGCGAAAGATCAATCGTATTTTTTGGCATTTGTATCCCAAAAGGCGTTGTCGCAAACAATCTTTCCGCTTGGCGGCCTGACAAAGAAGAGAGCCCGTATTCTCGCAAAAAAGATGGGGCTAAAGGTGCATAATAAAGTCAGCAGTCAGGAGATATGTTTCGTAGATGAGCATTATGTCGATTATCTTAAAAGA
>JAHIPI010000071.1 GCA_018894435.1 Candidatus Omnitrophota bacterium
AAGAGGGATTAATATGTAGCAGTACTTTATGGGTTCCTTTTAGAAACAACACTAAGCTTACTACAAGACCAACAATAAAAAGTAATGAAAAAGTTTCACTACTACCACCTCTTCCCTTAACAATATCAATAACAAATTCTAGTAATAAAAAAATAATGAAAGTTATAATGCCAATGACATTAAATTTAATTTCTCTCATTTACCCCTCCCTAAATATCGTTAACAGATATTATAGAGTTATAAATTATTTCTGTAAAGGGATTGGGTGTGTCCAGCCCGGATAAAAATGTCCACTCTCTGGTAATGGCGGATTACTAATTCCGGCGTCGTTTAACACGCCTCTTACATAAGAATTTGAATTATAACATCCTCCTTGAGCTAAGGGGTCATAAACTAAACCATTATCATACTTACTAGCAGAGTCAAGAATATCGTTGATCAACTGTGTGTCAGAACGTCCCTTAGGATCTTTTATGGGTTTGTTAGACATACCTGGATTTGTCATTCTATCGAGATCATGAGGATATTGTGTTAACATGCCCTCTTTAGAACGACCTCCACTAAGATCTGCTTCTAGTTTACCTGTTTGTGGGTTCCTGGTAAAGCGAGGATCGTTAGCAAAATCTTTTTCATTATCAGGAACAAGTGCTATTGCGCTATGACCGCCTACTTTACCAACCGGATGGCCTGTTATATATACTTCAAGCCCAAAGGGGTCAATCCAATTTATTGGATTATCTTTACAGTATGAATACACATTTATACCACCCAAATATTTTATCGGATCCGCTTGTAAAAACCGTCCGAGTCTCGTATCATAATATCTCGCCCTATAGTAATATAACCCTGTCTCGGCATCATAGTTTCTTCCAGTAAACATATATGGGTTGCCGATTGTACTGGCACCAGCGGGTTTGCCATAAATATCATAGGAATACGATTCAACAACCGTGGCACTAGAATTGGTTAGATTTACAACGCTTCCTAAACTGTCGAAATGATAATAGTATGTTTCTCCACCTATTTCTATTAGTATCGGCTCATCTATGCCAATACCGTAAATGTATTTAGCTGTGATACTTCCTGCGGAATCTGTCTCGCAAATTGCCTGATCCCCGCTATATATAAATTTAGTAACAGTGCTATCAATAATCTTACAAATACGCCGGCCAAATGTGTCATATGTGTACATTGCAACATGTGTCGGTGTCGTTGCGGAAATTAACCTATTTTCATAATCGTATCCATAGCTATTGACTCCGTCGCTTGTCAAGTTACCGTTATCATCGTAAATATACGCAACACCGCCTACCGAATCATATTGATTCATATTGTTAGGAATATAAGCGGTTGTGCCCCCGTTAATTACAGAAAGCCTGTTGCCGACTTCGTCATAGTCATAAGTTGTGCTTGAGAAATCGGGATAAATAATGTTTGTAAGCTGATATATGTTATCGTAGGTATAAGTATGAGTATCTGCGCTGTTAACTACCATGGTCTTACGATTGCCTACTTTATCATATACTGGATAGCCGAAACTAGAAATAGTGGTCAATCCCGTAGTTCGGTTAGTAATGTTCGATAACTGACTTATAGCATCGTAATCATATATTGTTTCTGTACCGTTTAAAAGTTCTACTTTTCTTCTTGAGAGCGCATCATAATCATAATGCGTAATAACTTGTGAACTGGAATTTTTTATATCGGTAAGGCGATTTAATTCATCATACCAATAAGTTATATAAGAAGCGTCCGAATAGGTTAGGCGCTCTCTATTTCCATTCGGATAGTATCGATATTCTACTGTAACTGCTCCTGGATAAATAACCTGACGTACTTTATTTGCTTCATTATAGTCGTAATGAATAGTACCGTTTGAATCGATAACATTAGTAAGCCGTGAGCCCATGTCATAGACATAATCAACGGTACTTAAATCGGGATAGGTTTTGAGATCGAAACGATTAAGTGCATCATAATCATAGGTAATAAGTTGATTTTTTTGGTTGGTCTTTGTCTTTAGGTTACTTGCAGCGTCATATGTATATAATTCTGTCGTTGTGTTGGCATAAATTGTGACTTTAAGCCTATCAAATCCGTCGTATTGATATGACGTTATATTGCCTTTTGCATCCTTTATTTCCCTGAGATTGCTGTTATCATCGTAGGCATATTCTGTAATATATTGCTCTCCGTTATTTGCCTGTATACCCTTCCACAATAAATCTCTCTCATCATATACATATTCCGTAATATTGCTTTCGGCGTCGGTAATTTTAGTTCTATTTTCATTCAAATCATAATCGAAATGCGTGATATTACCTAAATCATCCGTAATTGATTCTAGTCTATCCAAAATTGTGTAAGTATAAATTATGGTCTGCCAAGGATTAATCGGATCATCCGTCTGTCTATCTGCTTGTTTTAAGTTACCATTTTCATCATAGGAGTATTTTGTTTCATAACTAAACGGCGCCGCTGAAATAGTCTTCGTAAGCTGATTCAAACTATTATATTGGAAAGTCGTAGTATTGCCACTAGCGTCCATTATGCTTGTAGCATTTCCTACGTCGTCATAACCCATTTCGGTTGTATAATTAAAAACACTGACCTGCACCCTTTAAATAGTACCAGAGATTGTGCTAAAATAATGGTACCAGAAAGGGGTGTACTGTGGCAAGGAAAAGATTCAAAGCGGAACAAATCGTAGTAATGCTGCGCGAGGCCGAAGTCCAGATGGCGAAAGGTCTCGATATTGATCAGGTGTGCCGGAATATGGGTATTTCCAAATATACATATTACCGCTGGCGCAAGGAGTATGGCGGGCTGAAAGCCGATCAGGCCAAGAGGCTCAAAGAACTGGAGAGAGAAAACTCCCGCCTAAAGAAGCTCGTTGCGGATTTATCGCTTGATAAAGCGATCCTCAAAGAGGTAGCCGAGGGAAACTTCTAAGCCCGGTCAGGAGACGCCGGGCATTTGAGCAAATGCGGGATAAGTTTAAAAATGTCTCTGAACGCAGAATATGTAATATCCTGGGGCAACCAAGATCGACGCAAAGATATGCGCCCCTTGTTACTGATGAAGAGTTGAAGTTAACATCCCAAATTATTGATTTGGCTAAGCAGTATGGCAGGTATGGATACAGAAGGATCACAGCTCTTTTAAAAGCGGATGGCTGGAGGATAAATCATAAGCGCGTACAAAGGATATGGCGTCGGGAAAGATTAAAAGTACCAAAGAGGCAGCCTAAACGTAAAAGACTATGGTTAAATGACGGCTCATGTGTCCGCTTGAGGCCGGAATATCCAAACCATGTATGGAGTTATGACTTTGTTATGGATAGGACCAGGGACGGCAGGGCCCTAAGAATGCTTACTATTATTGATGAATATACCAGGGAATGTTTAACCATCGATGTGTCAAGGCATATAAATGCCATAGATGTCATAGAAACATTGGCCGATTTATTTATATCCCGCGGCTTCCCGAAATACATCAGATCGGATAACGGTCCTGAATTTGTCGCGGCTAAGTTGAGAGACTGGCTAAGGACAAGCGGCGTGAAGACGCTTTATATTGAGCCCGGAAGCCCATGGGAAAACGGCTACATCGAGTCATTTAACGGTAAACTAAGAGACGAGATATTGAATCTTGAGATTTTTGATACATTACTTGAAGCAAAAACGCTTGTGGAGCGCTGGAGAAGGCTATATAATACATTCAGGCCGCACAGTTCCCTTGGCTATCGGCCGCCTGCTCCAGAAACAATAGCAGTGGCATAACAACTGGTACAACTATTGGGGTCATGTCAATCAGGCAGTTTTTAATAAGGGGCGATGAAATAGGGCTATTTGAGTTTCCGCCAAGGGAAAAACCCTTTTATTTGCGCATTACAAAGGAAACGCTATTGGAAAGTCTATTGAGATATGAGAGCATATCCAAAGTGGGTAAACATCATAAGGCAAGCTTTGAGCAAATAAAAGAAGCAATGAAAACATACAAAATATCAATGCGCGATATTCAAAGTGAAATAAACAAAAGGAAAGCCCTAAAAACATATGAAGAACTTGTAAGAGAACTAGGCCATCACCCCAGCACAACAGAAATAAAGATCAGGCATCATTATCTGCTGTTCCGAATCAAAAAGATCTGGGGTTCAATTTATGAATTTAGAAAGGCTTATGGTTTCCCAGGTTCCAAGATAGGTTCACCAGTAAAAAACATTTAATTTCGTACTTCTATTATCTTTTCTACAACCAACCATTTCTTTAACGGTCTATAGTACGCTTGGAAATGTAACTTATGAGGGCCGTTCGTAAACTTTCTCGTATCCCAGCTAATATTGCACGGCATCCACCATTTAAAACTGATAAATTTTCCATCTACATAAAGCGTTGGTGCAAAAAAGTCAATATCATCGTTGCTTGATATGTGGACATTAACTATTCCCGATGCTGGATTGGGACATGTGAGATTTATGATTGGAGTTGGTATTGTAGAATTGTTTACAATTACCCTTACGGATTCCGACTTAGTGGCACCTACATAAAAATAATATGCTACAACTCTTAAATCATATTGGCCATTTGGTATTTTTGCGGTTTGCCATGTAAAAGTATGCGGTGACTGCTGCATATAAAGATTTTTCCATCCTATAAGCTTATTGTTTGCGTATATAAACGCGAAATACGCCTGGCCTCCATCTGTTCTGAAAGTAATGTTAACGTTACCCGATACTTCTGAACCATTACTCGGTGATACTATTTTCGGAATATAACAAATGCTGTTATTCACATTTATCGTAATGGGATCGGTTTTACGCCATGTCCTTGCTGCGAAGTCTGGATACTGGCAATATACAATGTGAGGCCCATTCAAGAAGTATTGCGTCCTCCATGGATTCGATGATACATATTGCTGGTCTACCATAAAAGCAAAATATGGTACAGTAGTCCCCCTACAAGTCATAGTTACATAAACATTGCCTGAGACAGTATCACCATTCTTTAGTGATAATTCATATAGAGGTCTTACCTCCAATATCGTTATCGCAGGTTCTGACCATGCACCATGATTATCCTGCGCTTCAAAAGTAATTGTGTGAGTACCTAATGATAAGCTATTTGTAGAAAATGATGCTGATTCACTCAACAGCCCATCTATACTTGATATCCATTTATACGCAATTATTTCATCGCCTTCATCTTCCGCTGTTCCAGTAAAAGTTACGTTATCACCTTTATATGCTGGATTTGGTATTATTGATGAGATCGTGACCTCCGGCGGAGTATTTGTAATTGTCATATTGCGCCAGAAACCAAGGTATCCTCCCCTATCTCCTACAAAAAGATCGGCATCACCGTCTTTATCGATATCGCATAATGTCGGAGCGCTATAGGCGCCTTTATAGAAGGGGTAATTAATTGTCATCATATATTCCCAAGAGGGGGATTCGGGAGAGCCTATATTTTCAAATAAATCTGTAATCCCCCTATAAGAATAGAAATGTGCCCTTTCATTCCCAATACACATATCGTAATCACCATCGCCGTCGATATCCCCGAACGAAGGACGAATAAGAAATCCTATATTGAAGTTACCATAATTATCGGATACTAATGTCCATTGTGGTTCAGATGGCGTACCGTCGTTACAATAAAAATATAAATCGCCATAAATATTCCCTACGAATAAGTCATAATCACCATCATTGTCTATATCGCAAAATGTGGATGAACTATATGAACCTACATCTATGTTTGCATAATTGAAAATTTTCTGCGCCCATATAGCTTCGGTTGCTGTTCCATTATTACGATAGAAGTCGATTTGGCCACCTATATCACCTATAAACATATCGTAATCCCCATCATTATCAATATCGCAAAAAGAAGGCATGATATACGTTTGACGTTCTATAGAGTTGTATTTATCAGTTACAAAAATCCAAGATGGGCTTGCCCCTGTCCCATCATTACGATACAAAGTAATTGCGCCATTCCAATTACTTATAAACATATCAAGATCGCCGTCTCCATCAATGTCACAAAATACAGGAACACTATTCGAATCTACATCTATATGTGTATAATTAATAACGAAATCCCAGGATGGTGAAGTTGGAGAACCATTATTTTCATAAAATAATATATCGCCATTTCCATTGCCGGCAAACATATCATAATCTCCATCTGAATTTATGTCACAAAATACTAGCGTACTGTTGTTGCCGACATCAATAGAATTATATTCGTTAGTAACAAATGTCCAAGCGGGAGATCCCGGTATTCCATCATTGCGATAAAAATTGATTTTGCCAGCGGAGTTTCCTATAAACATGTCATAATCATCATCACTATCTATATCACAAAAGGTAGGCACACTACGATCCCCTACGTCTATTGATTCATAATTCGAAGAAATGAGTATAAATGAGGGTTCTATTGCGGAACCGTCATTGCGATAGAAATAAATGCGTCCATATTGTTCACCTACAAACATGTCATAATCACCATCATTGTCAATATCGCACAATACGGGCTCACTATAATCCCCTACATCTATAGGCCCAAAATCCCATAAATAGACCCATAGATCCTCGTCTTTGCGGTAAAAATCTACTGTTCCGCTTTGCCCTCCTACAAACATATCGTCATCGCCGTCGCCGTCTATATCACATAGAGAAATAGCTTCCCTTGCCCATAACCCCTTATCACTGTCATAATTAGTGCTGATTAGCACCCAATGAGGTGTATATGAATCTCCGTCATTGCGGTAGAACTGTATATACCCCTTTTTAGTACCAACTAGCATATCCATATCGCCATCGTTGTCCATGTCGGCAAGTATAGGGTGTGCTTCGCTTACCTGTCCAAGATAAGCACCCGGAAGATAATTTCCGTTGACCTTAGCGCCGTATTCTCTTTGGAAGGGGCTTTCTAACGCAGCTGCCATGCCCTGCGCAGAAGGCACGACTTCAGAATAGTTCCTCTTACTATCATAGGCGAAGGCAGTATAATAATAGGTAATTCCTGGCAATGTGTAATTAATATCCATACAACTCGAATTTTTGCCATCATATGTAACGGTACCATCGTTAACATATTGCGGATAATCGCCTTCCTTGCGCATAATTATTGTGCCCGCCCAATCAGCATCGGTTGGATTAGTCCAATTCAAAATTATGTGTTCTATGCCTGGCTGAGCCGAAAAATTTGTTACGGGAGCCGGGGCTATGTTATCGACACTTGTATTTCGCCAAAAGTATATACCACCGCCGATCTCACCTACAAACATATCATAGTCTTCATCATTATCTATGTCGCAGAAAGCTGGTGCACTGTAACTAAGCACATCTATAGACTCATAATTATCCGTAATTAAGGTCCACGACGGCGAATATGGCGTACCATCATTTTGATATAGAGTAAGGACACCGGATTCTCCACCTATAAACATATCATAGTCGCCGTCATTGTCTATGTCGCAAAACGTAAGTTTCGGAGATCTTTCTCCCGCAAACGAAGCATAATTTTCCGTAACTAATGTCCATAATGGCGCATTCAGTGTGCCGTCATTTCTATAAAAGCATATGTTCCCGTTCCCCTCGTAATTAGCGGATTTTGCAATAAAAAAATCATAATCGCCATCATGATCGATATCGCATAATGCTGGCGCGCTACGCCGGGATGATACTGGTTCATCAGAAAAATAATTGTCGTTAATAAAAATCATGGAAGGAGAATTTATTGTACCATCGTTTCTATAAAAGGCCGTTGTATTCCAGCTTGTTCCTATAAATATGTCCGAGTCACCATCTCCGTCTATATCGCAAAGAGTAGGGATTACTAATCCATATCCTCGATATGGGGAATCGAATTGCAAAACAATAAACTTATCATCGACAAGTGTCCATGCCGGAGAATCTGCAGTACCATTATTTTTATAAAAATATATAGCTCCATATCCCTGTCCTGAGAACATATCATAATCATCATCACCGTCAATATCGCAAAATACAGGGCTTCCCAAGGATCCATTATCTATAATTGAGAGATAATTTTCTTTGCCTGCTGACCACGACGGCGATGTAGGGGTTCCGGTATTTTTGTAAAAACGAACATTACCTATCATATCTCCTAAAAATAAATCGTAATCACCATCTCCGTCTATATCGCAAAAACGAGGTACACAGTATTCTCCAACATCCAAATTAGCATACGCATATGAAGCGCGCCACCAATTAGGTGAAGTGGGTGTACCTATATTTTCATAAAACAATATTGTGCCCTGATCCGTTCCTATAAACATATCAAAGTCACCATCATTATCTATATCGCAAAAAACGGGCACACTGTTACTGGCATAATAAGAGTTGTATTCGGTGGATATCAGCGCCCATGAAGCTACGCTTGGAGTTCCATCATTCCTATAAAAATAAACATCGCCAAAAACAGATCCTACAAACATATCATAATCCCCATCATTGTCTATATCGCAAAATGTGGGGGTACTTTTATGCTCAACATTTATAGAATTATAATTATCGGTTATAAATGCCCAACTAGGCGAAGAGGAGGTGCCATCATTTTGATAAAAGGATATGGTTCCATTCCAAGATCCTACAAACATATCATAGTCCCCGTCATCATCGATGTCGCAAAAAGTATTCGTATAGGGACTATTCTTATCTATATCTGGCGTACAATCTTTGGTAACGAATGTCCACGATGAAGAAATTGCGGTACCATCATTTCTATAGAACCATATGGGACGGCTGCTTTGCCCCATAAACATATCATAGTCTCCATCATTATCTATATCAACGAATGATGGTTGTGAATAACTTAGCCCGCCACGATAGGTTTCGGAGGAATAACTACCATTAAATTCTACCCCGTATTCTTGCTGCCATTCAGTCGCTATTGAAGAAGAACAAAAAATGACACTAAATACAAATAAGAAAAGAAATGCTGAAAATGTTATAATGTCTTTTCGAGATTGATTAAATTTCATTTAGTCCTCCCATAATAAAAGATCGACGCATTTACATCGGCTTAATCTGCTCTTATTATTTTCTCAGCTTGAGTCACATACCAAATAGAGCCATTTATATCTATTTCCCAATATGGTTTATACGGAGAAGAAGAATAGCCATCGGGTTCCCACACAAGAACAATATCTGCGTCCTTCATCTTGTGAAGGAATTGATTATGCTCTCGCAATAATTCCCTTTGCCGTAATAAATAGTTTTTGGCTGGCTTTTTCGGAAGACTTTTTAGCTCTTTGAGAAAATCTCCTGTTACATCCCTCCGGACAAGCCAAAGTGCCTTCTTTTCATTTACTTTTAACATCTCTTCGGGCTTGTCCGTCCAGCTTGCTTCCTTAAAATATCCTTCGGATGCATCAAGAATAATGACTGCCGAAGCTAAGAATCTTCCTTTAATGCGTTTACCAAAAGGCACCAGATAATAGTCTGAGTCCTCAACCACCCTCTCGATAAAAACAGGCTTACCCATTTCAGTATTCTCAAAAGCTAACACCGCTTCGGAATCCGTTAAAAGATGCGGGTCAACCAAATCTCTCCAGCTTTGCTTCCTTATCAAGGGCTTACTTGCTTCTACTGAAGTCACGTTTAAGGACATTGCCATCAATGGGCTGCTTTCACCAGAATCCTTTGTTACAGTCTCAACACCTATAAAGTCAAGGTTTGCCAAATCTGTGGTTGGCTTTGGTATTTCAATATTAGCATTACTCATCTCCGCGGGAGGTTCCGCTACTTGTAAAAACAACCCATCATAGGCATCACCCGTCACTAAAGGAAGGAAGTATGTGGATTCGCATTCTGCAGCAGTCTTATAAGTATTTTGCCCTATGCCGCTCACTTTGGGATCTTTCATCCAGAAGCCATAAACAGTAAAGTCTGGGGTATTCCATGGATTCGTATGAGGTTGAGGACATGGGTTTTCACTCGTCACGCATCCTTTTACAGCAACCCAATTAGCATACGAGCCATATATGGGTATTGCGGCAGGGGTATTGGGCCTTGCCACCAATGCCCCATCATCCCACCAGTTTTCTTGTGTAACTGTATACGCCATCCAGTGGCATATATCACGCATATATTCATTTATTGCATCGAAATTATAGGTATCCACTGTGTAGTTATATCCTTGATAGGGATTACCATCAGGGCGGGAATCATAACCGTCAAAGCCATTGGATACTAAATAGTCATATGGGTCAAAATGTCCAAGTGCTTTATCTATTTCATCCGAAGTAAGCTCAGTTCCATCATAGGGGAGAGGGTTTCGTGCATATTCATATATCTCATCCTGCGTCAGCAAGGATTCGCCTGCACCTTCCCTTATATAGTTTAAAATCATTCGGCATATAGCAGCACCGGCTGAATAATAAGGAGCTGTATTTTTATACCATGGCATTTCGGCCATGTTCAATGTCCAGTACGTGTTAGCGATTGTCATGTTGCGCCAAAAGTTTATGCCGCCGTACCTTTCTCCTATAAATAGATCAAGATCGCCGTCATTGTCTATATCACAGAAGTATGGTGCATTGAGAAGTCCTACGTTAATAGAATTGTAATTCGTGGACACTAACACCCATGAAGGAGAATATCGAGTGCCGTCATTGCGGTAGAAATGTATACTGTTTACGCCTACGAAAAGATCGTAATCGCCATCATCATCTATGTCACAAAAAGTTGGAACAATATGCTGGCCTTCATTTATAGAATTGTAATACGCGGTCACCAATATCCATGAAGGAGATGTCGCAGTGCCATCATTCCGGTAAAAGTTGATATTACCCCCGGATTCACCTATGAACATGTCATAATCTCCGTCACCGTCTATGTCGCAGAAAGCTGGCGCACTACCGCTACCGATATTTATAGAATTATAGTAATCGGTTACTAATGTCCACAAAGGCGATATCGAAGTGCCATCGTTTTGGTAGAAGTTAATATTGCCATCCATCTCCCCTATAAACATATCATAATCGCCGTCATTGTCTATATCGCAAAACACGGGTACGTTCTTATACCCCACATCTATCGAATCGTAATTTTCACTTACGACTGTCCACGAATGGAAAGATAAAGCACCGTCGTTTTGATAGAATTTAATGGCTCCTTTCCACTCACCGACAAACATATCATCGTCGCCATCAGAATCTATGTCACAGAAGGTAGGCACGCTGTTATCGCCTATTTGTATCGGATGATACCTTTCGGTCACGAGCGCCCAAAGAGCGGAGCTTGCTGTACCATCGTTACGGTAAAAAGTGATATTACCATTCTCTTCGCCAATAAACATATCGTAATCACTGTCATTATCTATATCGCGAAAAGTAGGGGTGCTACGGGTTCCCACGTAAATAGAGTTGTAGTCGTCGGTCGCCAATGTCCACGAAGGAGAAAAAGGTGTGCCATCATTGCGATATAAGTAGATATGTCCGTATTTTTCCCCTATAAACATGTCAAAATCACCATCCGAATCGATATCGCAGAAGGTGGGGGCATTTCCGCTCAGTAGTATGAAATTGTATCTATCCGTTATAAACGACCAGGCAGGACTCGATGATGTGCCGACATTTCGATAATAATGAATATATCCGTCACTCTCCCCTATGAACATATCATACAGGCCATCCGAATCTATATCGCAGAATACCGGCGTGGCGATACCCCACACGTCAATAGATTCATAATTATTCGTCACTAATGTCCATATAGGTGCACTTGCTGTACCATCATTCCTATAGAAATATATATTGCCACTGCCATTTCCCACAAACATATCATAGTCGCTATCAGCGTCTATATCGCAAAAAGTGGGAACGGAATAAGAACCCACGTCTATAGAACCGTAGTTTCCGGTGACAAACTCCCACGAGGGAGCTGTTGGCGTACCATCATTTCTGTAAAAAGTGATTTTACCATCCAGTTTTCCTATAAACATATCGCTGTCGCCGTCATTCTCTATGTCTACAAGTGCGGGCCTTGAGTTATCTATTCCTTCCGCATATGCCCCCGTAGCATACTCCCCATCCACCATCGCCCCATATTCCCTCTGCCATTCAATCTCTGCTAATGAAACATGACAAAAGATTACGCTTAGTGCAAAAAATAAAAGCGCTACTGACACGCACTTAAAATTCTTAGACATCACATTGAGTTTCATCTTACGCCTCCATAAATAGAAAAAGACCAATATTTTTCATTGGCCTTATTAAAATTCCATATTCCCGCTGTTTCCATAGTGCTATCAGAGTAGCAAAACAATGAGAATTTGTCAAGGAAAATCTTACTTTATGTTCCCTTAATTAAAGTACACAAAAGGATAAGTGATTTACGGAAGCGAGCAGCCCTGCTTTTCAAGGCATGGGTTTATTTCTTGGCTATCCAATCTATAGCTTGTTTCAGGACAATGTCTGGCGGCCAGTCGTGTCCGCCAGAGAAGACATTTAATTCTGACTTAGCGCCTTTTCTCTGCAACTCGGCGCGGGCTTTCTTTACTTCGTCAATGTTTGAATCTGACTGCCCAACACAATTATAGACAGCAACTTTTTTGCTTATAGTACCCTGACCAAAGCCGGCGCCGCAAGCGATGACACCCCTGAACTTTGAAGGATTGTTATATGCTATTGTATAGGACATACGTGCACCTCCGGAAAAACCGGCCGCATAGTATTTCTTATCATCAGTCTTATATCGCTTAGGTATATCGTGGAGCATTGCTGATTGTGCCTTTAGAATGGGCTCCCAAGGCCCGTTTTGAGCATTGAGAGAGCCTACCACTATCCAACCGTATTTTTCTGCGGCGAAAGCAAACCTGCGTACCGCCTGCGTGCCATTAGCACCAGGATCAAAGCAGAAAAGAACAGGGCATTCTCCTCTTTTTTCATAATCTGATGGTAAGCAGACGGCATAGGAATGAACACCATCATTGCACTTTACAATGCTAACTGCGCCGGGTTTTCTTGCAGGAGCTTGCACTGTGGGCTTAATTGGCTTTGCTTCTGTTTTGACTGGCTGAGGTAGGGATTTAGGCGGTGCTGCGGTCGGAGAGACCGGCGCTTTAGGCGTAACCATCGTCTTTGTTGCGCTTTTTTCTTTCTCCCACCTTGCTTTCAAGGAGTCATTATAAGCTTGGCTTGCTTTTTCTATAGATTCTATATCGCTTTTATTAAAAGTGATCTTTCCGGATTTTACCTCTACACGCACTTTACCGTCGGACTCTTCGCGAATTATGCCTTCTACTCTTCCACCGCTTTTAAGTTTTACGATGTCAGCATGAACACAGTCAAAAGACGCGCCTGAAACCATAGCAATTAGCAATAATCCCCAAAATATAGCGCCCTTTTTATGCTTCTTAACCATATAGTCCCTGCTATGGTTTATTCATTACCATATACTGCTTTATAGTCGGCTATGGCTTTTTCTTCTTCTCCTTTATCATGGTAAGCTAATCCTCTGGCAATATAGACTTCCGTATAGTCCGGACGCATTTCGATTACTTTCGTATAATCTGCTATTGCCTCATCGAAACGACTAAGTTCATAATAGGCTTCTCCTCTAAAAAAATAATATTCAAAATTTTTAGGATCCTTTTCTATGGCATATGTAAAATCAGCGATCGCTTTTTCGCATTGCTTCATCGAAGCGTAAAGCACCCCTCTATCGCAATAAATTTCTGCATCATCACTATTTATTTTTATCGCCTTTGTCAGATCGACAATCGCCTTATCCTGTTCTCCTAGATCGAACAGGGCATGTGCTCGCCCTCGGTAGAAATCAACTTCATCCGGAGAGATTCTTATCGCTTCACTATAATCTTTCAAAGCATCTTCAAATTGTTTCAATTGATAGTATGAATTGCCTCGAAGGAAATGGGCGAAGGTTATATCGGGTTCGGTTTCCAAATATTTAGTAAGATCGCCGATAGCCCTATCGTGCTGACCCAAGCCTTGATATGCAATAGCTCTATTATAATATGCATCAACAAAATCACGTTTTAACTCGATTGCTTTGTTAAAATCGTTAAGGGCTTTTCCGTATATTCCTTTGAGGTTATATATCATTCCCCTTGCGTTGTACGCTAGTTCATTACTTGGATCTAATTCTATTACTCTCGAAAAATCTGCACCTGCCTTATCAACAAGCCCTTGTGCGATTAAAATGCTTCCTCTGCTGAATAAAATATCGCTCCTGTCTGGGCTAACCTTCAAAGCGGCATCATAATTTATTTTAGCCAAGTCAAGACGGCCTGCCAAATGATATACAGCACCGCGCCCAAAATAGGCCCTGCTATTATTCGGTTGTGATTCTATAACTCTTGAATAATCTTTAATAGCTGCTTCAGTGTTATGGCTACGAGCGTACAAGCTTGCCCTGTTGAGATACGACCGCGCTGAATCTGGTTTTAAGGTAATGGCTTTACTGTAATCGTCCAAGGCTTTATCTAAAAGTCCCTGCTTGTCATATGTCCACCCTCTATCACTATAGGCATCGGCATACTTTGGATCTAAAAAGATTGCATTATCGTAATAATAAATAGCTTTCTCGCGAAAACCACATATATTATTTAAAGTCCCTATTCCATAACAACATCTGCTTCCTGCATATTTTCCAACAAATAAAATTAAGACGAGAAGGCAGGAAATTAAGAGGGCTAACCATAATTTATGATTTATTAAAACTTTCAATTTAATTTTGCTCATAAAACACATTATACCCCCTAAAATAAAAAATCCCAAGCAAAATGCTTAGGTAATAGGAAAGGATTGATAAGTAACTATGATGTGTGGAATAACTACGTATCTTTGCTATTTTCTGGCAAGTTTTTATTCTCAATTTCTTTTTTAATGCGTAACCTTATAATTTTATCTCTACTCCTAAGTATTAAGCCTAATCCTATTGCAAGGAAAAATGTGAGTACTGCACCTATTTTATCGAATAATACCGTTATGCATATGAAAAACCCTAAAGACTCAACGATTTCCCAGTCGGATATTTCGCTTTCGAGTTTTGTTTTATTTTTTTTACCCCGGACCATGACAACTATGGCTCCCGTTGCTACAGCCAAAAGAGCCAGGATAATTATTATATTGAGTGTATTATTAGGTGTAAACATAAATTTCACCCTATATTATCGCATTATACAGAAAGCTATTGTTTATTATCATGGACCGCTACATAATTATACTCCTTCGCATAAAAAATCCCAAGCTATTTTTAGCCTTGAGCGAAGTCAAAGGGCAAAATGTGCTTGGGGGTACAGTTCCCCGATTGGGTTGGAAAACGTTTCTATTTAAACTAAGTTCAAATTATTTTGGCCAAAATATTTGAGATAAAATGTGCCGTTATAGGAGTAATTAATGATCTTCTTTTTTCGTATAAATAAGCATAACAAATACCCGGAATAAAGTGTGTCGCAAAATTAACAATGAAAAACTTTGGGAATCCCAATTGAAAATGCATAAACCAAAATACAGATGCGGTAATCAATAAACCGAGCAGAATACCATACTTCTTTCGAAATGCTGGATATGCAAAACCGCTGAATGCCATTTCTTCAGAAGCAGCAGATAAAAAACTAATAAGTATGCCAAAAGTAACAAATTTTATTTCAGTATGCATCAACGAGGGAATAAAATTTTTAAAACCTTCTCCTACCGCA
>JAHIPI010000072.1 GCA_018894435.1 Candidatus Omnitrophota bacterium
CGTCGATGTGATAGATATAAGCAAAAAGAATATCGTGGCCAGGTACGTACGCATGTACGGCAGGAAAAGAAGTACGGAATGGGGATATTCTCTTTTCGAATTCGAAGTCTATCTGAACCTGTCTCCGAATGTTGCCACGGGTAAGGAAGTATTTGCCTCTTCCGGCTCCGAAGGTTATGCCGTGGAAAAAGCCGTTGACGGTTATATGGGAACAAGGTGGGGGAGCGAGTATTCCGATCCGCAGTGGATCTATGTAAATCTGGAAGCGAAATATAAGATCGACGCTATTGACATAATGTGGGAATATGCTTATGGAAGCGATTATATTATCCAAAGGTCAGATGATGCCAAAAACTGGATTGATGTCTGCGAGATAAAAGATAATAACAGAGTCGAAAACCATATCTATTTTGAAAAACCCTTCATAGCGCAATATGTGAGGCTCTACGGCAAAAAGAGGGCTACAGACTGGGGCTATTCCATCTGGGAGCTCAATATCCACGGCATAAAAGAATAAGACTCTTTAATCCCTACACCAAAAAACCGGCCGCCTTTTTATTATCAAAATTTCACTTTACAAATCGCAGCTTTAATAATATAATATATTCAAATTATAGCATTAGCAATACGCTTCTGGCTTCATGGAATTAACCATGGTGAAGCTACCGCAAAATCGTATGCCTGGGTTTTCGCTCAGGCTTATTTTATGCAAACCACCCCTCTCATAAATGAACACCTGAAACTCAAAGCCAAAATGGCTCCTTTCGCCGGCTGGAATATGCCTATCCAATACGAAGGCATTATCGCCGAACATAACTATACCCGGCAGGCCGCGTCCTTATTCGATATATGCCATATGGGCGAGTTTTATGTAAAAGGCGACGCCCTTAATATCGGCCTCGAGAATATGTTCTCTTTTTCCGTAACCAATATGCCCATAGGCAAGTGCCGCTACGGCGCTATGCTTAATGAAAATGGCGGTATAGTTGATGACCTTGTCGCCTATAGAATTGCCAAAAATGAATGGTTGATAGTCGTAAATGCCGGTACCATAGAGAAGGATTTTGCGCATATCAAATTTCGCCTAAAAAAAGAGAGCTATATAGAAAACCGCTCCCCAACCCTGACCAAGCTTGATTTGCAGGGCCCGCTATCGCGCGATATTATGGCAAAGCTGATAAATCCCGGGGTAGCAAATTTAAAGTATTATACATTTAATCATTTTGATATTTTAGGCGAAAGGAATATAATAAGTAGGACGGGATATACCGGTGAGCTTGGCTACGAACTATATATAAGTACCGGCAAAGCCGTTGAATTATGGAACCTGCTTCTTAAGGATAAGAGGCTTAAACCAGCTGGGTTAGGGGCGCGGGATACGCTGCGCCTGGAGATGGGGTATTCGTTGTATGGCCAGGATGTTGACGACAATACGACGCCGCTTGAAGCCGGCCTTGAGAAATTTATAAATTTCGATAGAGATTTTATCGGTAAGGACGCGCTTCTTCGGCAGAGAAAAATCGGCGTAAAACGGCTGCTGGTTGGTTTTAAGGCGGATTCAAGGAAATCGCCGCGGCACGGCCATTCAATAACGAAAGACGGCAGAAGTGTCGGCATAGTTACTAGCGGCAGTTTCGCGCCAAGCCTGTCCTGCGGAATAGGGCTTGGTTATATCGAGACTGCGCATGCCAAAACCGGCGAGAATATTTTGATAAAGAGCGGCGATGTGGAAATAAACGCCGCCATTACGGCGAAGCCGTTTTATACGAAAGGCACGGCAAGGAGCTGATAATCGGGGGTCAGACCCTCGTTATGTAAACTACGTAGTTAACATAATCAGGGTCTGACCCCAAAGACAGGAGCGGCAATGAACATACCGGATGACTTATTATACACTAAAGAGCATGAATGGATAAAGATAGAGGGAAATAAAGGCGCCGTCGGCATAACCGACTATGCGCAATCGCATCTCGGCGACGTGACATATGTTGAACTTCCGGAAAAAGGAAAAAGCGTAAAGCAATCCGAAGCGCTGGCCGCCATTGACTCAGTAAAAGCCGCGAGCGACATATATGCGCCGATGTCGGGTACGGTTTCGGAAGTTAATGAAGGGTTGGAAAGCGCGCCCGAAAGCGTTAATAAAGACCCGTACGGCGCAGGCTGGATTGCGAAGATCGATATTAAAGACGCTGAGGAAAAGAAGAACCTGATGGACAGTAAAGCGTATAAGCAGTATTTGGAGAGCATAAAAGAATGAGTTATTATTGTCCGCATACAAAAGAAGATATAAAGGCGATGCTGGGGGCGATCGGGGTAAATTCTGTCGACGATCTTTTTAAGGATATAAAGCCTTCGTATAAACCTAAATCCTTCGATCTGCCCAAGGGCAAGTCTGAGATGGAAGTGATGGACTATTTTCAGAAACTCGCGGCCACAAACTGCTCTTCAATCGCAAAATTCATCGGCGGCGGCTTCTACGACCATTATATACCTGCCGTGGCCGATGCCCTTTCTTCCCGTTCTGAGTTTTATACCGCTTATACGCCGTATCAACCCGAATGCTCGCAAGGTACGCTTCAGGCAGTCTACGAGTACCAGAGCGCCATATGCGCACTCACCGGCATGGAAATAGCAAATGCCTCTTTGTACGACGGCGGTACCGCGCTTTACGAAGCTGCGATGATGGCGACAAAGATAACCGGAAGAAATAAGATAGTCGTAGACGGCGGCGTAAACCCGATATACAGGAAAATACTTTACACCTATACTAAAAACCTGCATATAGATTTTGTCGAAATTCCCGTGAGCCACAGCCAATCTACACGCGCTGAGATGTTTAAATATTTTGACGATAAGACAGCCGGCGTAATATTGCAGAACCCAAATTTTTTCGGCGCAATAGACGACCACACCGATATAATAGAAAAGGCACATTCGGTGGGCGCTATCGCGATAGAGTCGGTTTATCCGATTTCATTGGGGCTTTTGAAATCACCGCGTGAGATGAACGCCGATATAGCTACAGGCGAAGGCCAGAGTATGGGATTGCCGCTTTCTTTCGGAGGGCCGTACCTCGGATTTATGGCTACAAAAAAGGAGTTTGCCAGAAAGATGCCCGGAAGGATTGCCGGCGTTACTGTTGATAAGAACGGGAAAAGAGGCTTCGTCCTTACTCTGCAGGCGAGAGAGCAGCACATAAGGCGTGAGAAAGCGACATCGAACATATGCTCCAATGAAGCGCTTTGCGCGATGAGAGCGATCATATATCTCGCATCCTTAGGGAAAGAAGGCCTTCGCGAACTCGCGCAGTTAAACCACGATAAAGCGGAATTTGCAAAGACGCTTTTGGAAAAAATAAAAGGCGTTGAAGTAAAAAGAAACTCGCCGACTTTCAACGAATTTACGGTATTGCTCCCGAAAGATGCGGACAGTGTAGTTAATGCTATGATAGATAAGAATTTTTTCGCAGGAATCCCCTTGGGTCGCTTTTACAAGGATATGGAGAAGTATCTTTTAGTGGCAGTGACGGAAAAGAGGAGCAAAAAAGAGATAGAAGATTTCGCCGTGGCATTGAAATCGGTAATCTGACAAATCTTCCGCCACAAATCTTCGGCGGATCCGCCTCAGGCGGAAACCAGGTTAGAATGTATGGAATTAATATTTGAAAAGAGCGTAAAAGGCAGGCGCGGTATCTCCTTACCGGTGCCCGATGTTCCGACGGCAAAGATGGATGGCCGTTACCTGCGCGCTAAAGCCGCGGAATTGCCGGAGGTCTCTGAGCTGGACATTGTAAGGCATTTTACCAATCTATCGCGGATGAATTTTTCGGTAGATACCAATTTTTATCCTCTAGGTTCCTGCACGATGAAATATAACCCCAAATTCACCGAGACGATAGCGAATCTGGCAGGTTTCCGTGAACTTCATCCTCTGATGGCGCAGTTCGATTATGCCGAGGGCCTGGTACGGGGGGCGCTGGAAGTTTTGTATGACGTTGAGGTACTTCTTGCGGAAATAACGGGCATGAAGGAAGTGACGACCGAACCGCTTGCGGGTGCCCACGGCGAACTTACCGGTATAATGCTTATAGCGGCTTACCATAACCATAAAAAGAATAAGAAAAAGTATGTCCTTGTGCCGGATTCTTCGCACGGAACCAACCCGGCAAGCGCCGCGATAGCGGGTTACGAGCTTATATCCATTCCCACCGGCAAAGACGGCTGCGTGGATATGGACGAATACAAGGCAAAGCTTACCAATGATGTCGCGGCGGTCATGCTGACATGCCCGAATACTCTGGGTATATTCAACACGCACATAAAGGAGGTCGCGGATCTGGCGCACAAAGTGGATGCGCTCATGTATTACGACGGAGCGAACCTGAATGCCATAATGGGTAAAGTCAGGCCCGGCGACGTAGGGTTCGACGTCATCCACTTAAATCTGCACAAGACATTTGCAACGCCGCACGGCGGAGGAGGGCCGGGGGCAGGGCCGGTGGGCGTCAGCGAAAAGCTTGTGGATTTTCTGCCCGTCCCCAAGGTTGTAAAAAATAAAGACGGGTCCTTCTCGCTGAAGGAGAATAAACCGAAGTCCATAGGGCGCATAGCTCCTTTTTACGGCAATTTCGGCGTGATACTTAAAGCATATGCCTATATTCTGCTTCTCGGCAGAGAAGGGCTGATAGAGGCCAGCGAGATGGCAGTCCTGAATGCCAATTATTGCATGGCGCTTCTAAAGAAGGCATACAATCTTCCTTATGACAGAACATGTATGCATGAATTTGTCCTTTCGGCGGCAAAACAGCTCGAACACGGTATCCGCGCGCTTGATATCGCGAAATACCTTATAGATAACGGGATTCATCCGCCTACGATATATTTTCCGCTTATTGTCAAAGAGGCAATAATGGTAGAGCCGACCGAGACGGAATCCAAAGAAACCTTGGATCGCTTTATAGAAGTTATGCTTAAAGCAGCCGAACTCTCCCAAAAAGACCCGGAGGTCTTAAAAAATGCCCCTACCACTATGCCCGTTTCGCGGCTCGACGAGGTAAAGGCGGCAAAGGATATAAACTGCAGCCATATATGACAGTCAAAGATATATCCTTCGCGTCCATAGACGAAAATATCCGTTATGACGAAAGCTTGCTTGAGTGCGCCGAAAATGGCATGGGCGGCGAAGTGCTGAGGTTCTGGGAAGCGAAAAATATTTCCATAATATTGGGAAGAGCCTGCAAAGAAGAGCTGGAAATAAAAAAGAGCGAAGCGCGAGACGACGGCATAAAAATAGCAAAGCGCATGTCAGGAGGCGGTACGGTGCTTCAGGGCCCCGGCTGCCTTAACTACGCGCTCGTATTGTCTTTTGAAAATAGGCCCGAGCTAAAAGATATAAAGAAATCATATCAAATTATACTCGAGCGCATTTGCGCCGCTCTTAACCGTATCGGTATTAAGGCGGAATTCGAACCCATTTCAGATATGGCGACAGGCGGCAGAAAATTTTCCGGCAACGCGCAGTGGCGCCAAAAAAGATATATGCTTCATCACGGAACGATCCTTTATAATTTTCCGATAGAGAAAATAGGCCGGTATCTTAAGATGCCGCCGGCTGAGCCGCCGTATCGAAAAGGCAAAAGCCACAGCGAATTTTTGTGCAATGCGGGCGCTAAAGCGCCGGAAATAAAAAAGGCCATAGAGCGGGCATGGGAAAAATAAACTCCTTAATAGAGCGGGCTAAAAAAGATCCGAAGCGCATAGTCTTCGCGGAAGCGGGCGACGAAAGGGTCCTCTTGGCGATAAAGCGTATCACGGCGGAGCATATAGCCAAGGTGGTGCTTATAGACGAAACCGGTGCCGCAAAGAAATCTTTAGGGCTTGCCGCGGAGATAATAGTGCCTTCGGAATATTCCCGCATAGATGAAGTAGCGAAAAAGTTATATGAGCTGAAGAAGCACAAAGGCATAACGGAGAAGGACGCGAAAGCTACTCTTCTGAAAGACCCCCTGTGCCTGGCTGCTATACTGACGCGCATGGGTATTGTGGATGGTTTTGTCGCGGGCGCTGTGCATACGACGAGGGATGTGGTGCGCGCGGCGATAAATTATATGGAGATAGACCGCTCTTTGGCCATTGTCTCAGGCGCGTTCCTTATGGAGCTTGCCGATCCGTTGTTTGGCGCATCCGGCTTTTTTGTATTTTCGGATTGCGGGGTAGTGCCGATGCCGTCGGCGAAACAATTGGCGCGTATAGCTATATCGGCCGGAGATCTTCTGGAAAAATTATTTAAGATAAAACCGAGGATCGCTTTTCTGACATATTCTTCAAAAGGAAGCGCCGAGGGGGAATCTGTAGAACGCGCAAAAGAGGCGGTGAAAAAGGTAAAAGAAAAGAGGCCCGATTTTATCGTGGACGGTGAATTGCAGTTCGATACGGCTACCGTGCCGGAAGTGGCGAAGCGCAAAGCCCCGAAGAGCCCCATAAAAGGCGACGCGAATGTCCTTATTTTTCCGAATCTGGATGCCGGCAATATAACATATAAAGCCGTCGAGCGTCTGGCAAAGGCCACGGCAGTGGGACCTGCGCTTTTAGGGTTTACAAAACCATGTAGCGACCTTTCGCGCGGATCAAGCGCGGAAGATATTGTCAACGCAACAGCTCTGACAGCGGTTAGAGCCCAATTGGGAATTTAAATATGATAATAGTCACGGGTGCCGCAGGGTTCATAGGAAGCGCTCTTTTGTGGAAACTGAATAATAAAGGCATAGGCGACATTATTCTTGTGGATGAGGCGCTTACGAGCGAAAAAAAACCGAATATAGATAGTAAAAAATATAAAGATTTTATAGAAAAAGAAAAATTCCTCGCGCTCATTTCTTCGGATAAGCTGGGAAAGAAAGCGGATGCGATCTTTCACCTGGGCGCCTGCAGTTCGACCACAGTGACGGATGAGGCCTATTTCAAAAAGAATAATGTAGAATATTCAAAGAGATTGGCCGAGTACGCGATGAAAAATAAGATACGTTTTATTTACGCCTCCTCTGCCGCTACATACGGAGACGGAAGTTTCGGATATAGCGACGAAGACAAGACGACGTATAAGTTAAAACCCCTAAATGCCTATGGCCGCTCCAAGCAGGAGTTCGATTTATGGGTGTTAAAAGAATCACTCGGCGATAAGGTAGTCGGCCTTAAATATTTTAATGTCTTCGGGCCAAACGAATACCATAAAAATGATATGAGAAGCGTGATAGCCAAATCCTTCGATGAAGTCGTTACAACGAAGAAGATGAGGCTTTTCAAATCGCATAAAAAAGAGTATAAAGACGGCGAGCAGAAGCGAGATTTCATATATATCAAAGATGCTGTGGATGCGACCTACCATTTTCTTGAAGCGCGCGGCAAGAACGGTATCTACAATGTAGGCACGGGGCTTGCTCGCACGTGGAACGACCTGGCGCTTGCGCTTTTTGCGGCATTGGGCATCCCGCCTAAAATAGAATATTTCGACATGCCGGAGAATCTCCGAGATAAATACCAGTATTTTACCCAGGCCGACACTGCCAAGCTAAGAGCGGGTGGTTATGAAAAGGATTTTACGGCTCTTGAAGAGGCCGTAAAAGAATACGCCGGGTTTTTAAAGAATAAGACATATTTATGAATACGCCGCGCAATGAAGTAGCGCTGAAAAAATTAAGCCCGGATTCAGGAGAAAAGTACACGCGGCTTTTTAGCAAAAAAGACAAAAGCGCCATATCGTTTCGTTCCGGCTCTGTTGTTTTAATGCCGGGCGAGAATGTCGGCGAGCACAGCACGGAGAGTGCGGAAGAGCTTTTGATTATCCTTGAGGGAAAAGGTAAGCTCTCGCTCGGCGAAGCGGCCGAAGTGGACATTGAAAAGGATCACGCCGTTTACATCCCGCCAAACACCTTGCACGATGTCAAAAATACGGGCAAAGAAAGCCTTAGATATGTTTTTGTCACAGCCTAAAAAATTTAAGCACATATACGGCCCGGTTTCCTCATGGCGGCTCGGCAGGTCTCTGGGGGTGGATATGCTTTCCGCCGACAAAAAGGCCTGCACATTCGACTGTATCTACTGCCAGCTCGGCAGTTATGCCGAAAAAACGATAAAGAGGACATGTTATATCCCTACGGCGGAGATAATACAGGAGATAAAGAATCTGCCAAGGGGGACAAAGATAGATTATATAACCTTTTCCGGAAGAGGCGAGCCGGCGCTGGCGAAGAATATCGGCGAAACGATACGGGCGATAAAAAAGATAAGTAAAAAGAAAATAGCCGTAATAACCAATGCCTCTTTGATGCGGTATAAAGACGTGAGGAAAGATCTATCTTTTGCGGATCTTGTCGTCGCTAAAATGGATGCCTATTCGGAGAAATCTTTCAGGAAAATAAACAAACCTGCCAAAGGCATCAAGTTTAAAGATGTGGTAGGCGGCCTCAAAGCTTTCGGTAAGGCGCATAAAGGCAGATTTGCGCTTCAGATAATGTTTGTCCCGCAGAACAAAAAGCATTTTAAAGAGATGGCCGAAATAGCCTATGCCATACAGCCCGACGAGATAGAGATTAATACGCCCACAAGGCCTAATCCCATAAAACCGCTTTCTAAGGATGACATCTTAAAAATAACGGCTTATTTCAGGGCGCTTAATAAGAAACCGGCACTAAAAACTAAAATCATCTCTTTGTACGAAAGTGTCCGTAAAAATGCCTCCGCGATAAGCAGGGAGGCGACGATCAAGCGCAGAGGCGCAGTTAAATAATAAGGTAGCCCCTCGACTTCGCTCGGGGCGATTTGCATACGAGCAAGTGAGGGCAAATCGGGGGTTAGCATGGCGGATGTAAAAAAGATGGAATTTAAGAGCATATGCGTTTTAAGCGTATTTAGGTATTTTGGCGGGGTATTTTTGATAGCGGGGCTTATGATAGGTCTTTTCGCAAATATCTTCAACATAACTCTTGCGACACCGCAGCTTGTGAAGGCCTTGCCTTTTATGGCCAACGTAACCTCGGGGATACCTGCCGGCGTAGCGTTCGCCATTATGTACGGGTTAAGCGCGGGCATAGGATTTTCCATATTTGCCTTACTTTATAATCTATTCGCGAGTATTATGGGCGGCATCAAATGTCTGGTAAAAGAGGAATAGCGGTTTTAGCGGTGGAAAATCTGAAAAAGGAGCTTTCAAATAGACTTTCCGGCATTAAGAGAGTGGCTGTTTTAGGCATAGGGTCCCAGCTTAAAGGCGATGATGCCGCCGGTATTATCGCGGCAATGCGCTTAAAAGAGCTTATCGCAAAAAAATCGCTGAGCCGGGACGTGGAAATTTTTATAGGCGGCACTGCCCCGGAAAATATCACGAGCGAGATTAAAAGATTTGGGCCTTCCGCCATTATTATTATAGATTCCGCAGATATAGGAAGCTCTCCCGGAAGCATTGGCCTCATAGATGCCGAAGACATAGGAGGCATTTCTCTTAGCACGCACAACCTGCCGGCAACCATGTTGATAGAATATCTAAAGCAGTTTCTTAAATGCGAGGTTTGGATCATGGGCATTCAGCCAAAATCGCTTAAATTCGGCGAGGAACTTTCACCGGAAGTCAGCAAAACATCGGAGTCGCTGGCTCAGATGATGGCAGGCCTTTTTTGATACCTCCGCTTTACAGCCCGGTAAAAATCTGATATACTGAACGCGAAAATGTGTGCCTGTAACTTCCCGCCTACACACTAGCGTGTTCGGCGGGATCCCGCAGAGGAGCGAAGCGACGTATGCGGGACAGCTTCCGCCAGAGGCGGACCAGCCTTCGGCTGGGGATAGTACTTGGCTGCGACATGGGTATCGTCCCGCCAAATCGAAATGCGCCCGTAGCTCAATTGGATAGAGTAACTGGCTACGAACCAGTAGGTTGGCCGTTCAAACCGGCCCGGGCGCGCCAATAATAAAGATTTGGCGGGACCAGGCACTAAATTTCGTCAAACCATGAAATTATCTCACGAATATTATATGCAGGAAGCGCTAAAGGAGGCCGTGAAGGCCTTTCGGCGCGACGAGGTACCTGTGGGCGCTGTGATAGTGCACAAAGATAAAATCATAGCGCGCGCCCATAATCAGATAGTTACCCTTAAAGATCCCACAGCCCACGCCGAGATGATAGCCATTACCCAGGCCGCCGATTACCTCAGGAACGAAAGATTGATAAATTGTTCGCTCTATGCGACAATAGAGCCCTGCGCGATGTGCGCGGGCGCAGCGGTGCTCGCAAGGATTGAAAAAATCATATACGGCGCCGATGATCCGAAAACCGGAGCGTGCGGCTCCGTCATCAATATCGCAAGCAATAAAAAATTGAATCACAGGATAGAAGTAACGGGCGGCATAATGCGCGAAGACTGTGCCGGTTTACTGAAAGATTTTTTCAAAAAGAAACGATCCGCAAGGAGGGGAGCATGACGCAAAAAATCGCATTTATAGCGGCAATCGTTTTACCGCTATGGAACATACCGCTTATTGTAAGGATCGTAAAAAGAAAATCCTCCAAAGATATCAGTATCTATTGGGTACTAGGAGTCTGGACATGTTTTTTATTGATGGCCCCGGAGGCCTTTCGTTCTCCTGATCCCGTTTGGCGAGCATTTAATATTATGAATCTTATACTTTTTACCGCCGTTGTTATTGCTGTGTTAGCCTATCGAAAAAGAGGAGGTGTTGAGTGACAATTGAAATGATACGCCGAGCGCTGGGCTGGTGTTCTATAATCAATATTGGGCTGCTCCTCTGGTGGTTCATTGCTATTACACTGTTGCACGATTGGGTCTATCGATGGCATACAAAATGGTTTAAATTGTCGGTAGAGAAGTTCGATGAGATCCACTATATGGGCATAGCGTTCTTCAAGGTGGGCCTATTCTTTTTCAATATTGTCCCGTATTTCGCATTATGCATCGTTGGGTAAGATATTGATAAATCGCTATTTTCATGCTAAAATATAAATCTATTCGATTTGATATTCTGCGCAAAGGTTACGCTTATCTGTTTCAAAAGTAGTTTTTAATAAGAAAAAAAGTGAAAAACGTTAAACAAGTTTTAAGAGTTAAGTTTGATAGCGGCAAGCAAAGGGAATTTATAGAGCAATCCCTTATTACCCTAGATACAAAGATTCCTGAGCTCGCAAAAATGTGCAATGTTTGCGAGAGAACATTACGTGACTGGAAAAGAGAAAAATATAATATAAGTTTTGGTTCTTTGAAAACAATATGTGATAAAAAAGGAATGGGTATCCCAAAAGATATAGGACTGTTACCTGAATATTGGAGTACTAAAAAGGCATCAAAATTAGGCGGAAAGAGATATGTAGAACTTTATGGTCTGCCGGGAACAGAAGCGGGAAGATCAAAAGGGGGACGTGTAGCTCAAGAGATATTTCGTTCAAATCCAGGATTAAGAAAGGAAGTAGCCCTTAAAAGTAGAAAGAAAATTAAATACCCAAAAAAATCAGCAGCTTTGGCCGAGTTTATCGGGATTATGTTGGGCGACGGAGGGATGGGGAACGGATATCAATTCAAAGTTTCATTTAACCGAAAAGCAGATTTAGAATACGCAGATTACATTCAGAGATTAATAAGCAGGCTGTTCGGCGTATCCTCAACTGTGAAAATTCGTGAGAAATATGGTAGCGGCGATATTATTGTATCGAGTAGGAATTTAGTAGAGTTTCTTATCGATCATGGTATAAAAGAAGGAAATAAAGTAGCGGGCAGAATTGATATTCCGCAATGGATAAAGAGTTCGAAAAAATATAAGATCGCGTGTTTAAGAGGTCTTGTAGATACAGATGGATGCTTTTATTCCCATAGTTATGTTGTTAATGGGGGAAAGTATAACTATTTAAAGATGTGTTTTACAAGTTATTCTGTACCTCTTCTCGAATCCGTAACTGCTATTTTAGAAGATATCGGACTGCGGCCTAAGAATACAGCAAAAAATAGGGTTTACTTGTACAGCTTGGATCAATTGAATAAATATTTCAAAAAGGTGGGGAGTAGCAATCCTCGCTATTCGAATATTTACAATAATTTTTGTAAGTCTTTATAATTAAATAGTTTACGGAGAGGTAGGCCAGTGGTTTAAGCCAGCGGTTTGCTAAACCGCCATACGCTTGAAAAGGTGTATCGAGAGTTCAAATCTCTCCCTCTCCGCCACTTTTGTCACAATTTGCAACCTAAAAAAGGTTGTCATTTTAGTTGTCATTTAGGTTGTCATTTGTTATAATATAGCCATGCCATTTATCCCTAAATACAAAATAACAGATAAACTCCTTAATAACATCTCACGGATTATGGCCGAAAGAGAGGTCATAGAACATTCCAAGCTTATTCCCAAATGGGAGCTGAGCCTGAAAAAAGAAGCCCTCATTCATAGCGCCCACTCATCTACGCGCATTGAGGGTAATAAACTTACCCTTCGGCAGGTACAAGCCCTTGCCGAACATAAAGAAGTTGTTGCCTCAGCAAAAGATAAGCAAGAGGTCCTAAATTATCTGAAAGCTTTAGATTTAATCCCAAAATATGTCGCGAAAAAAATCGATACAAGCCTTGTATTGACCATCCATAAAACCGTTACCGGAGGGACGCTGAGAGATCCGAAATATTGTGGCGCATTTAGAGACAGGCAGGTTTATGTCGGGAAAAGGGTCTTTGACGGCACACAGTTCAAGGAAGTGGTTGAATATATGCCCCCTCCCACAAAAGACGTACCTCGTCTTACAGAGGATTTTTTAGAATGGTTTAATTCCGGCAGAACCAAGGATATTAACCCTGTGATCTTAGCGGGCATTGTCCATTACGAAATAGCAAGAATCCATCCCTTTATCGACGGCAACGGC
>JAHIPI010000073.1 GCA_018894435.1 Candidatus Omnitrophota bacterium
AACTGCCGAGGACTTCTTCGCGAGAAGCAACACATCACCGGTATTCAGCTATTCCGACACAAAGTCCTTAGAATATGGAATGGGATGTAATGGCGACATGGTTACAATTACAGGCGAAGGGCTCATTCATGAAGACCCGGAGTTTATCGACGCGGCAAACTATGATTACAACATAGCCGATACATCGCCCTGCAGAGGCACGGGCTTAAACGGTGCTGACATGGGGGCGAAATTTGAGTGAATAAAATAATAAATGTTGCAAAAAAGGCCGCAAAGAAGTACAATGTGTATCTGTAAATATAAAACGGCCATACAAAAAAGGGGCGCCTATGAAAAAAATTAAGATGCTGATAGTCGTTATATCTCTGTTACTTCTCGGGTACGGTGTGTGCTATTCTCTGGATGAAATAGTAACAGTGCCTGCCGAGGATAGTGCCGGAGTGGAGGTTGAAATACCGGCGGGAACATACATAGCACAAATAGAATCAGGCGGGATAACCCTGCATTTTCCTATTCACCCCAACTATTGCTGGCTTTATGCAGTATCCATAGGAACTGGTGTGAGAGGCGGCCAAGATGAGGCAAACATAGGTACTTTGTATGTTCAACCGGAGCCGAAAGTATTTACACAGGTAGAAGCGGAAAAAGCGGCTCTTAAGGCCCTGAAGGAACAGAAGAAGGGGACATATCTGGCTTTTGAGCTTAAGCAAAAAGAAACGGTACGGTTTTGGGTAAGTGACTATGATTATTCTGATAATTCCGGCTCTGTTAAGGTCAGAGTATATTCTGTAGAAAAAGAAAAGTTAGAAACCGGTTCTAAAAAGAAGGAAAAGAAATAGGATCGCAAAACCAGTAGTTGTTAAATATAAAAAAGTTAGTTATTATCTATTGACACCACGCGGTATATATGGTATAATAGAGTGGACTTAAAATAGCCCGTTTTTTATGGCTTAATTGATAAAATCTTTTAAAAAGAATATAAATAGTTTCTTCCACAACTTATTCGCCTAAGAGTATCTGAAGAGAAAGGATGCGCATGACAAGATTCTTTCAGATAATTTTTTTCCGCACTAATTTAATATTATTTAAAAGGCTTTTCTCAAGCTATAAAAATTTTATCCCCATAGTACTTTATCAACATAACTTTTATAAACATTACATATACCATTTAATTAGCATAAGAGGACAAAAATAATGCTGGGAAAAACTGCAGTAGAAAAAAATGAGCCTGACGGATTAGATTTTGCGGTGCCTGAAGTCAGTATAATCCAATGGCAAGGCCCTCGTTACAGGCCGTGGCTAAAGACTATAGCCGCGATTATTGCGGGGGTATTTTTATTGCAGCAGGTTGTCTGGGCCGGCGACATAAATGATATTAAAAATATATTACCAGATGATAAGGCCGAGATAAGTTCTCCTATGCAGACAATGGAAGACGCGGAAGAGGCGCAGCAGAGACAGCGGGAGCTGCTTGAGGAGAAAGAAGAAATTGCGCCTACAGAAGAGCCGCCCGTCACGAGCACCGAAGGCGAGGGAATAGTTATTGAGAAAAACCCCCTGCGCCTCCATTTGAACTATGTTGATCCCGCAACAAACACTGTAAACGACTTCACGTACAATTACGACCCCTACTTTGTCGGCGATAGAGCCGACCAGAGAAAAACACCCCGTATCACATATTATGATGAAGAGGCGGGTGTGGTTAAGGAGATTCAGATCGCGTATTATTATAATCTGGAACAAAGCGGCGGGGTTGACCTTTCGCAGGCAATAGAGACATTTTTAATTAAAAATAAGGACATAATTATAAAATTACAGGAGGAACGGGCGGAGAAAGAAGCGCTTATAGATGAGATAAAAAAGAAAGCAGAAGAGCTTAAACAGATCGAAGATGCAATAACAGCGGAATATAAGAAATTCTTAAACAGGATAAAACTCAGCGAAGATGGAAAAAGCGTGTCCGTTCTTGATGAAAACGGCAATGTTATAATTACCAGTGCGGATGCCACATTGGTCTATTATGCTAAACTTATCCCTGTGTTAAGCGGGGGCGTACCCCAACCCGAAAGGCCGGAGGGCGTTGTTGATCTTGAGCTTTCTGGAGCCAGCATGATTGTGGTTCAGAGCAGCAGGATTCATCAGATGATAATGGGCGCGAAGGTACTTTATCTTAAGGCTTATCCGGAAATGAGCATGGAGGCTCTTAAGGCGGAGCTGGAAAGAGTAAAAACCGAAGTTATGCCCGAAGAAAAAGCCAATCTCGAAAAAGCACGTGGTGGTGTAAAAACACTGCTTTTAAAGATTCAAGAGTTTGAAGTCCAGAAACAGAATATGACGGTCCTCTCCAAAGAAGACCTCGCAACACTCTTAGGCATATCGCCTGTCATAGTGCCGGTTGTAGCCGGAGAACCCGGACCCTGGGCATGGACAGAAGAAGGGCTGAAGCTATTACCGGGAGAAGAAACACCCGGCGAAGTCAAACCCATCGACAGGCCCACTTCAATAGTGCGATATGACCGTTATCCGAACATAGCCGTGAAATCCATCGAGCGCGTCATATGGAATAACGGTTCCCTCGGCGGCTATAAAGAAGGCGATTTATTTACCCAGGGAATGATCGAGGGCTTTAAAATCGTCCTTAGCTATAACGGGAAGGACTATGAATACCACACAGACCTGAATAAAACAGTTCTTCTTGACCCCAAGGTTAGGCAGGAAATCGAGGCCCGGAAGAAAGCCATAATAGATGAAATAACCAAAAAAGCGGATGCCTTACAGGCCATTGAAGACGAGATAAGAGCAGAATATCGTAAGTACCTCAACAAAGTAAAACTCTCCGAAGACGGCGCCAAGGTTTCAATATTGGATGAAGATGGCAATACGCTACTTACGACAGACGATGCTACACTCGTATACTATGCGAAGCTAATCCCCGCTCTAAGCGTAGTCATCCCAGCCCCCGAGACACCCGAGGGCGTGGTTGATTTAGAGCTGCCTCATTATTCCACTGTTGTGGTTAATACATCAAGCGATATAGGTCGTATGATAATGGGCGTATATGCGATTTACATCAATGCCAATCAGGGTATGAGCATCAAAAAACTTGAGGAAGAGCTAGATAATCTTAATAACGTTCTTGTGCCCCGCGAAAAAGACAATCTGGAAAAGGCGAAAGAAGGCATAAAAGTACTGCTTGACAAGGTAAGCGAATTAGAAGTTCCCGTAAAAGCCTACAAGGAGGTTGAAAAAATATTCCCGGAAGTGAAATCCGAGGTAGAGCGTGAGATAGCAACCAAGAAACTCAGTAAAAAGATCCAGGGGCTTACTACAGAAGAAGTAAAATTGGAAAGAGAAGAGATAGGAGAAAAAGTAATAAGGAGCGTCCTCGCATTTTTAAATAATGTTATAAATTCAACCAGCAGCACATTTGCAGATTTCAGGAAGCTCCTTGCAAAATATAATCCGGCAATTCTCACCCAGGAAGGCCTTGACCAGATATCTTCTTATCTGAGAAGTCAGGTGGACAATGTGTTCAACTGCGCCGCCTTTGCACTGGGCAGAATGCTGAACTATGCAAATGATGTTAAGATTGCCACAACTACAATAATCATCGATATCTTGTACGGCGCACTTCTTCCTACGGCGCAAGGTATATTAAAGACAAGCCTTTTTGCCATAAAAGAGGCCGCGGAGAAGCTTCAAAATTTCACACTTTATGCATTAAAGATTTCGATAGACGAATTAAAGAAGATAGCCACGCCGGTCATAGCCCATATAAATAACGTCCATTACGTAGTCATCACAAAAGTGACAGACACCATCGTGAATTACGTTGATAACTCAGGCAAGTTTTTCACGGAAACGATCCCCGAATTTATTAAAAAATGGAAAGGCGTGATACTTTCGACTGTAAAACCCGAAGGCGCATCTGAGATGGAACGGGAGGAAATGAAAGAGATATTGGGTGCAGGTATCATAGCGGATCTTCCGGTATGGGGCGGCCAGATCATTCAGGATAAGATAAATGCAGCTCAGCGCGGGGATACGATAGTCCTTGATGCTGGTATCTACAATCTGACCTCGAATCTGAATATTACCAAAAATGTGAAAATCGTCGGAAAAGACCCCGGGAACACGATCATCAATCTCGGCAATTACTGTATCTACATAAAAGACCCGGCGTTCTACAGCCAGAACGAATATTATTATCAACTCTTCAAAAATTTGAACGATGTTACGATAGAAAACGTTACGATAAAAGGGTACCGCGGCCAGAGCGCGGAAGGTGCTATCCAGAACTACTCAGGGAAACTTACTCTAAGAAACTGCAAAATCACCGATAACCAGGGCGTAAAAGTCGGCGCGATATATTCCTCCTGGAATTCAAAACTATATCTTGAAAATACCGTTATTGCCAATAATAAGAACTTACCAGCTACAAGCGTTTCTCCATACAGCTGGCGCCTTGGCACAAAGGTCTTTTGCGGAACGATCTATCTTGCCGGAGGGGCAAGTATAAACGTCATTAATTCAACCATAGCCGATAACATAAACGATTCCCAATCCTTCGTAATTACTACCACGAGGGAAGGCACTATTACGATC
>JAHIPI010000074.1 GCA_018894435.1 Candidatus Omnitrophota bacterium
ACACCCAGAACCACTCCTATAAAAAGCATTATTAAAACGGCGATGAAACCGATTGAGAGTGAAATCCTCGCGCCGTAGAGCATTCTCGCAAAGAGGTCACGCCCGAGATCGTCCGTTCCGAGCAAATTTTCTCTTGAAGGAGGCAATAATCTTTTATTCGGCTCCAAATGGATCTCATTCGGATTATGAGTGGCGATGATCGGCGCAAAGATCGCGGCCGAGTACATTATAATGATCACCACAAGCCCAAAAAGTACCTGCTTATTTTTTAATATTTCGTTATTCATATCTAATCCTAGGATCGACCCAGGCGTACATAATATCCGCCAAAATCAATCCCAAAAGTGTTAGAAATGTAGCGATAACGCCGACCCCCATTACAACGGGATAGTCGTAATTCATTATCGCCTCATACCCCATTCTGCCCATCCCCGGCCACGCGAATATCGTCTCAATGATAAAACTCCCGCCTATTAATGCGGGAAGTATCATGCTTGCTATAGTCACTATCGGCAGAAGCGCATTACGAAGGGCGTGCTTGTATACAACACGGGATTCTTTGAGCCCCTTCGCCCTCGCGGTCCTTACATAGTCCTGGCCGAGCGCTTCAAGCATACTGGAACGCATATAACGCGATATGCCCGCCAAACTTACAAGTGAAGTAGCGGCGACCGGAAGGACAAGCCGCCACAAAAGATCTTTCAATGCCCCGAAGAATGAGTAATATTCCACATACCACGGCCGCATCCCCGATATCGGAAACCACCCCAGGTGTATGCCGAATAACATTATCAAAAGCAGCGCAAACCAGAATGCGGGCGTAGCGTAACCTATAAAAACAGCTACGGTAACGATTTTGTCATAAAACGAATTGGCCCGCACCGCGGAGCTGACTCCGAGGGGAATCGCTATAATATAAATTACGAGGATAGATATTATCCCCAAAAGCAGTGTCGCCGGCAGCCTCTCCCCTATCTTTTTAATGACTGGGACATCGTCTATAAACGAATTCCCAAAATCAAGTTTTACCACTCTTTTAAGCCAAAGGCCAAATTGGACCAGCACAGGTTTATCAAGGTTATACAATTCCCTGAACTGGGCGCGCGCTGAACCCGACACCTCGGGATTGAGGCCGTATCTTATGCTCGCCGGATCCGCGGGGCTAAAATGCATCAAAAGAAGCGTGATAAGCGATATGCCTAATAGCATGGGGATAATCAATAATAATCGCCGTATTATATAGCTTATCATTGTCTGTATTTCACCTCACCTGGATCAACATACCAGTCTATAAAATTATATCCTATGCCGGCGGGCGCGGGATCTATGCCTTTAAAACGTTTGGATACCGCCACTGTCGCGTATGGAAAATAGAGAAACGTGTACGGCGCGTCATCCGCGATCAGTTCGTGTATCCGATTATATATGACTATCCTTCGCTCCTTATCAAAAGTCCTTCTTCCCTCTTCTATTAGGGCGTCGACTTCTTCATTTTTATAGGAGACAAAGTTGAAACCGCCCTCTTTTTTAGAAGCAGAATGCCACACCACATAGCAGTCAGGGTCTAGGGGAAGTGTCCAGCCCAATATCACCGCCTGGAAATTCTTTTTATCCACAAATTCGTTAAGAAAAGATGCCCATGCTATGATCTGCACATCAGCCAAAACGCCTATTTCTTTCCATTGGTGCTGAACGACTGTCGCTATATCTTCTCTATCCTTGTTCCCTTGATTGGTGATCAATTTAAATCTGAACGCTTTACCATTTTTATCCAAAATACCGTCTCCGTCGGTGTCCGCCCAACCAGCTTCCCTTAATAGCTCAAGTGCCTTCTTTTTATTATACGCATACGCCTCGGCGTTTTTATTGTAATAAGGCGTCTCTTTAAAAAACGGTCCTGTACACGGCTCGCCCAGCCCCATTAAAACACCGGTGATTATGTCATTTTTGTCTATAGCGTAACTCAATGCCTGGCGCACCCTTTTATCGCTAAAGAGAGGGTCATTGAGATTATAGCCTATATACGAATAACTGCGGGAAAGGTATTTATACTTATTATATTTGGATTTAAATGCTTTGGCGTCGGTCCGGTAAAAATACTGATACGGTGTAAGGCCCATGCTGTCTATGCCGCCTGTTATCAATTCCAAGTACTGCACGGAAAGGTCGGGTATGACTCTGGTTACATATTTGTCTATATAAGGCCTGTGTTCAAAATATTCCTTATTTGACCCAAGTATTATATGCTGATCGCTTTTCCATTCCTTAAAGATATACGGTCCGCATCCTATGGGATCTCTTTTGAACTTAGTGCTAAGAAAGTCTTCCCCCTTCAGTAAATGCTCCGGCACTATGGACATGCCCAGTTTTGATACGGCCGGAGCGTACGGCTGCGAATATATGAACCTTACGGTATAGTCATCGATTACATCTATCGATTTTATATCCATAAAGTCCGATGAATATGGGCAGGCATTCTTTGGGTCAAGTATGGCCTCAAACGTAAATTTTACGTCGCGGGCTGTTAAAGGTATGCCGTCGTGCCATTTTATATTTTTATGCAGAAAGAAGATTATCTCTTGTCCGTCTTCCGAGCGAGACCATCGCTCGGCAATATCCCCGACTATGTTGAGGTCACGATCCACTTTGGTGAGGCCGTTAAAGACAAGCCCTGTCACGCCGCTTGAAGCAGTATCGGTGGCAAGAAAAGGTATCAGGTTTCTCGCGTCGGCTATTGAACCCGTGACATAAGCATCTCCGCAGGGTTCTGCCCCGCAAAAATAAGACGAGCTCAAAATAAAAAGAAAAGCCGCCATTACGCATAGCGGCTTTGAGAATCTATTCTTAAAAAAATATGTCTTATTCGGGCTGGGACGGAATCGTTTTTTCATTGGCAGCCGGCATATCCTTAGCTTTGGAAGCATCCATCGCCTTCCCGGTTTCTTGAGATACGGCTCCAGACGATTCCATTAGAGACCTCGAACGGTTGGACGACATTATTGCCAGCGTCATACAGGTGATTATAAATATTACGGCGGCAGCTGCTGTCGCCTTCATTAAAAAGTTTGACGCAGAGGTGCCAAATATAGTCTGAGTTGATCCTCCAAACATCTCGCTCACGCCGCTGCCTCTGCCTGCCTGCATGAGTATGACCAATATCAATACCATGCTCACGATTATATGGATCGCCATGACAAAATTATACAACATTCTATTAAACTCCCTTCTTCGCGGATTCCCTGACTATCGGGACAAACTGTTCTATCTTTAAGCTCGCACCGCCTACCAGAACGCCGTCTATATCTTCCTGATTGATAAGATCTTTTATGTTGTCCGGTTTTACGCTTCCGCCGTATTGTATCCTTACATCATCGGCAGTATCTTTATCATACAGCTCGCCCAACAGCCCCCTGATATACTTATGGACTTCCTGGGCCTGGTCCGGCGTGGCCGTCTTTCCTGTACCTATCGCCCAGACAGGTTCATAAGCTATTATCATATCGCGGACATCTTCCTTTGCGAGGCCTTTCAAGCCGTTTACTACATGGTCCTTAACAACGTCAAAGGTGAGATTTTTTTCCCTCTCGTCAAGTTTTTCTCCGACGCACATTATGGGTATAAGCCCTTCACTAAGTGCGGCTTTTATCTTTTTATTGACGGTTTCATTAGTCTCGTTAAAATACTGCCTTCGCTCCGAGTGCCCGATGACTACATACATGGCACCCGCTTCCTTTAGCATGACAGGCGATACTTCTCCCGTAAATGCCCCTTCTTTTTCCCAGTACACATTCTGCGCGCCCACTTCTATGCTGGAATTTATGAGCATATCCGACACCTCGCTGAGCGCAGTGTAGGGCGGAATGACTACTACGTCAATATTTTCTATATCCGCCAAATCCCTTTTTAGGGCATTGACCAGCTCTATGGACTCCACTATGGTCTTGTGCATCTTCCAGTTGCCTGCTATTATTACGCGCCTCATTTTCAGCTTTCAGCTTTCAGTCTTCAGTCGTCAGCTGCTGATAGCTGATGGCTGATGGCTGATAGCTATTTGTCGTTAAGCGCTGCTATGCCCGGTAAGGTCTTTCCTTCCAGGTATTCCAGCGAAGCGCCCCCGCCTGTGGATATATGCGACATCTTATCTTCCAGGCCGAGTTCGTATATCGCCGCCGCGGTATCGCCGCCGCCGATTATTGTAGTCGCCTTTATTGTCGTAAGAAACCTTGCCAGCTCTTCTGTGCCTTTAGAAAACGGTTTTATCTCAAAAAATCCCACGGGGCCGTTCCATACTACCGTCTTTGAATCTTTGAGGACCTTTTCGAATTCCTCTATCGTCTTGGGCCCGATATCCAAACCTATTTCGCCGTCGGGTATCTCTCTCGTATTGACAATTTCTGTCTTAGCGGCCGCGTCCACCTTGTCGGCCACGACATGGTCGACCGGAAGCAAAATCCTGACGTTCTTTGCCTTGGCCTTTGACAATATATCTTTAGCCAGATCCACTTTATCGGCTTCCAACTTTGATTTTCCTATATTTATGCCCTCGGATTTAAGAAACGTGTAAGCCATAGCGCCGCCGATGAGTATGGCATCCACTTTATCCATCAGATTCGTTATGACGCCTATCTTATCCGATACCTTTGCCCCGCCCAGTATGGCAACATACGGTTTCACAGGGTTCGTGGTGGCCTCTTCGAAATATTTTATCTCTTTATCTACCAGGAATCCGGCAACGGATGGAAGATATTTTGTGATGCCCTCAGTAGACGCGTGAGCTCTGTGGCATGTGCCAAATGCGTCGTTTACAAATATATCGGCAAGCGATGCGAGCTTCTTTGCAAATTCCGGGTCATTCTCTTCTTCTTCCGGATGGAAGCGCAGGTTTTCAAGAAGTACCACATCCTTAGGCTTCATTTCCGAAACGGCCTTTTCTACATCCGGGCCTACGCAATCGTTCAGTTTTGTGACCTTTTTCGCCAAAAGCTCGCTCAATTTTTTTCCTACAGGGTCCAGCCTCAGCTCATCTTTAACCTTTCCGTCAGGCCTGCCGAGATGGCTCATCAATATGACTTTTGCGTCGTTCGAGATGAGATACTGGATAGTCGGAATAGCCCCTTTTATCCGGCTGTCGTCCGTTATAGCCAACGATTTTTTATCAAGCGGCACGTTGAAGTCTACCCGCACGATGACGCGTTTATTTTTTACGTCAATATCCTTCAGCGTCTTCTTGTTCATAAGCCTTTCGCCACCATCAATTCGATTAGATCCACCACTCTGCATGAATAACCCCATTCATTGTCGTACCAAGAAAGCACTTTTATGAAATTATCCTGCAATACCTTTGTGCTCGGCCCGTCTACGATGGAGCTTAAGGGGCAGTGGTTAAAATCTACGGAGACTACTGGGTCCATAGTAAACCCTAATATGCCTTTCAGCTTTCCTTCGGATGCTTCACGAAGCGCAGCATTTACCTCTTCTACCGTAGTCTTTTTCGATAAATTGCAGGTAAGGTCCACAACCGAAACATTCGGTACGGGGACGCGGATTGCAAAGCCGTCTAGCTTACCTTTTAATTCCGGAATGACAAGCGATATAGCTTTTGCGGCTCCTGTAGAGGTCGGTATCATGGAGACTGCCGCAGCGCGCGCGCGTCTAAGATCCGAATGCGCCATATCCTGGACTCTCTGGTCGTTTGTATAAGCGTGTATGGTCGTCATGAGCCCTCGCTCAATCCCCCATTTATCATTCAGGATCTTGGCGACCGGCGCAAGACAGTTGGTCGTGCAAGAAGCATTTGATACGACATTGTGGTTTTTCGGGTCATACTTATCGTCGTTTACGCCCATAACGATCGTTATATCTTCGCCCTGGGCAGGAGCGGATATAATGACTTTCTTCGCGCCGCCTTTTGTAATGTGGTTCTCGGCGCCCCTTACTTCTTTGCCTTTTTTGTTGACGCCGTCTTTTTTAATGGTAAAAAGGCCTGTGGATTCTACTACTATCTCAACGCCGAGTTCTTTCCATGGCAGCTCTGCGGGGTCTCTTTTGGCAAGGACCTTTATAGTCTTTCCGCCTACCGAGATAGCATCTGCCCCAAGCGCCTTTACTTCTTCGGGAAAACGGCCGTGCACCGAATCATATTTAAGTAGGTGCGCGTTTGTCTTTGTATCGGTTATGTCGTTTACTGCTACCAATTCTATGGATTTGGATTTCATCTCAAGGATCGCCCTCGCGACCATTCTGCCTATTCTTCCAAACCCGTTTATACCAATTTTCGTCGCCATTTGTTATCCTCCGAATTTTTGCGTGCAAAAATTCGTCCCGAGCAAGCGAGCTCGCTTTTTAGCTAGCGAGCGCGTCGAGGGACTACCTTAACACACTACATTTAACATTGTGAAGAAGCTTAATTATATCAATATATCAAAATAGAATCAAGGGATTTTTCCGCTAACCCAGCCTTGCGCCCGGTTTTACCGAATGGCCTCTTAAAAATAATTCCGCCGGCATCACTTTCTTGCCTTCAATTTGCAGCTCCAAAATGGAAAGTGCGCCGTCTTTTGTCTTTACTATAAATCCCTTTTCCTGATCAGCCAGAACGACCTCTCCCGGAGATGCGTTACCGAAATCTCCCCCTTTTCGCGGCTCTGCTTCTATGATTTTAAGCGTCCGCCCTTCCAGATTGGAATATGTTCCCGGCCATGGCGTAAGCGCTTTTATTATTCTCAGTATTTCACCGGTAGTGGAATTCCAGTTTATAAGGCCGTCTTCTTTTTTGAGCTTGGGCGCGAAGGTCGCCTCTTTTTCATCCTGCTTTCTAAATTCGGCCCTGCCAGCTTCCAGTAATCGCAACGCTTCCATAAATAAGTCTGCGCCCATTACCGTCAGTTTATCGCTAAGCGAATCGCCATTATCGGTATCTTTTATATCCGATTCTTTCTGAAGTATGATATCGCCCGCATCAAGCCGTTCGTTCATTCTAATGATGGTAACGCCGGTTGATTTTTCGCCTCGAAGAAGCGCCCTCTGTATCGGCGCCGCTCCCCTATATTTAGGTAAGAGAGAGGGATGTATATTCAAGGCGCCGAATTTGGGCATTACTAGAAGCGCTTTTCCCAGCATGCTCCCGTAGGAAACAACTAAAAATACATCGGCTTCCATATCCTTCAGTTTGGCAGTAAATGCCGGATCATTTACATCGGCCGGCTGCAAAACTGAGATACCGTATTTCTCCGCTTCGATCTTTACTGGAGGCGCAAGGACTTTCAAATGCCGTCCCTTTTGCCTATTCGGCTGAGTCACCACGGCAAGGATGGAGGAGCTTTTTGAAATGCGCTTTAGCACCTTTACCGCAAAGTCCGATGTGCCAAAAAATATTATCTTCATTCATGCCCCTACGTTCTTAAAATATCTTTTCGCGAGAGCCATATCTCTTTTTACTCTTCCGGCTAGTTTATGTTTATCTCTAAATTTCTTCTCATTCCTGACCTTCTTTAAAAAGGTTATCTCTATATCACGGCCGTATATCGCTTTATCAAAATCAAAAATATGCAATTCTATAACCGGTTCCGCATATTTTTTGTGCGGGTGAAAGGTCGGGCGAAACCCTATGTTTACTACTCCCTGGTAAGATCTACCGCCAAATTCCGCCTTCACTATATATACGCCGCTCGGAGGCATTGCCTCATGGTGCGGATCTATATTGGCTGTAGGAAAACCTATCTCTCTGCCGCGCTTTTCCCCCTTCACAACAGTGCCGAGTACTGTAACACTTCTGCCCAATATTTTTTTTGCCTCGGCCAGGCGACCGGACATTATAAGCCTACGTATCAAAGTACTGCTTATGATTCTCGTGCCTGACTTCAAAGGCTTCAGTGATCGTACGTCAAAGCCTAATCTTCTCCCTATATTTTTTAAATGGCGGACATCGCCGGATCGGTTCTTTCCCAGGACAAAATTCTCGCCCACCAATAATAGCTTGGTATTTAACCGCCTCTTTAGTACCTTATCCGCGAATTTTAAGGGCGGGCTCTGCGCAAAATCTTTTGTAAAATTTATTATTACCGCTATATCTACTCCCTTTGCCTCTAAAAGCCGCATTTTGTGCGCCGTAGAAATCACCGAAGGCGGAGACTCTTTAGGCATCAATACTTTTAAAGGATGCGGTTCAAACGTAATGACACAGCTCTTTCCTTTTATGATACGGCTATATTTTTTTAGTTCTTTTAAGATCTCCTGGTGCCCCCTGTGAACACCGTCAAATATGCCGATCGTGACAACGGTAGGGCCTTTGATATTTAAATCTTTTATGCCGCGTATAACCCTCATCCCCTAACCCCCCGCAATCTTCCGCCAAAGGCGGATCCGCCTCAGGCGGAAACCTGGTTAGAATTGGCAGATTAGATCTGCCGGCTTCAGTTTGTCCAGCGCTACTGCTTGCGATATATCGTATTTGCCGGACCTCGTCCGTCTCAGTTCCGCCATATGGCCGGCGCATCCCAACCGTTCGCCTATATCTTGGCAGAGCTGCCTGACGTAAGTACCTTTTGAACAGGAAATATCAAAAATCACATCGGGAAGCGAAATATCTTTTATGCGCATCTCCTTAATATTTATCCTGCGCGGCTCTCGCGCAACCTCAATGCCTTTTCTTGCTAATTTATATAACGTTTCACCCTTTTGCTTAATCGCGGAATACATAGGCGGCACCTGTTCGCTCTCTCCCGCGAAGCTCATAATAGCATCCTTGACCATACCGGGAGATATGCCCGTTAAAGAACCTGTGCGTATAACCTTTCCGGACGCATCGCCTGTATCGGTAGCACTTCCCAAGCGTAAAGTAACGGCATAATCTTTGTCTTCGTTAAGCAGCGAGTCCGATTTTTTTGTCGCTTTACCTACCAGGATTATAAGCACACCTGTAGCAATCGGGTCAAGCGTCCCCGCATGGCCTACTCTCTTAGTATTTAAAACTCTTCTTACTATATTGACCACATCGTGGCTTGTCATGCCTTTCGGCTTGTCCATGACTAATATTCCGTCCAAGCCGTCTACGAACGCCTGTCTGATCATAATAGAAACTCTTCCGCCGTATCTAAAACTTTTATTATCGCTTTATCGAGCGGCTCCTTCAATACACATCCGGATGCCTTGGGATGGCCCCCTCCTCCAAACTTGCTTGCCAGCACATTGACATTGGCGCTTCCTTTGGAACGGAAACCGACGTGTATACTCTGGGCGTTCTCTAGGTCTTCCCTGAAAAATATCGATATCTCAGTGCCTTCTATCGCCCTGGCAAAATTTATGAATCCGTCGGTCCTGTCAGGCGTAGCGTGCGCTTCTTCCATCATCTGTTTGGTTACACATATATAAGCAATCTTACCGTTTTTAGTCACCTTAATGGTACCGAGCGCCTTGGCCAAGAGCTCCATATCGCCGATATCTTTTGTCTCATAGACCTTCTCCGCTATCTTTGCCGGCTTTATTCCCAATTTTATGAGATCACCGCATATCTTGTGTGTTTCGCTAGTCGTGGAATCGTACCTGAAGGAACCCGTATCTGTCAATATGGACACATAAAGTACCGTGGCGATGTCATCAGTAATATTCAACCCCATCTCCCTATATAACTTATAGATCATCTCCCCGCAGGATGAGGCATCCGGCTCCACCCAGTTGAAGTCGCCGAAATTCTTGTTGCTGACATGGTGGTCTATGTTGATTATGTTTATCTTCTCTCCCGGGGCATTCAAAAGGCTCGCTATCTTGCCGCTTCGCTCTACAGTGGGGCAATCCACTATTATCACGTTGGAATAATCTTTAGCTCCTATATTGTTGCCTACGATTATCTTATTCCACGACGGTAAAAATTTATACCTGTCCGGGACAGGGTCACTGTTTACCATTATTGCGTTTTTGCCCAGCTGTTTTACCATATAATAAATCCCGATTTCGCTCCCTATGGCATCTCCTTCTACATTTATGTGCGAAGTAATCAGGTAATTATCGTATTTTTTGATGGCATCCGCCACGTCTCTTATGCTCATGCATCCTCCTTCGTCTCTTTTTCTTTGTGTAATCTATCGAATAACTTCTCTATTTTATTCGTGTATTCCTGAGATTTGTCTATCTTAAATACTATCTCGGGAGTAAGGCGCAGCTTAAGCCGGTCGCCTATGGCGTTCTTTATAAAACCTTTGGCATTATTAAAAGCGACTTCCGTGGATCTTGTCTCTTTTTCATTGCCCAATACTGTATAGTAAACCTTTGCGTAACGAAGGTCCGGCGTAATTTCCACCCTTGTTATAGTCGTAAAGGCAATCCTTGGGTCCTTAAGCTCCTCTTGTATCATCGTACCTATTTCCCTTCTTATTGCATTTGCCACTCTCTGCGGACGCTTCCTCGTCATAATATCTCCGTTTCGTGTATTAATAATTGTGTTCTCGCAAATGCTAATTCATCTTGCCTTGTAGTAACCACGCCGTCTATCTTAGCATAAAGCGTCTTTTGCAGTATTTCGGCAAAATACGGTCCTGGCTGCTTGCCGAGGCGCTTAATATCTTCTCCTCCTATTGAAAGGCGGGCCCATTTATACTTTTTCAAAAATGCGCCAATTCTTCTTTTCGCAAGTTGGCTGGTACATTTAGCCATTATAAAGAGCAGCGCCTCCGAAGTAAGCGGTACGAGTACGCTGTATATCTCACTCGGCCTCGTAGTTTTTTTTGCCGATAGAAGCGCAAGGATCTTCTTCTCGGATTTTTTCACCGCGGCTATGCTTGACCTGTCGCTGCGCTTCATCATAAGCCTGGCGCATACTTTCATGGCTTCGCTGAAACTAAGGCTGTCTATCAGCGCCATAAAATAGACAAGCCACAAATATAGGGGCCGTTCTTTGAAAAAATCGCCGCCGTATAATCCAGCCGCCTTTTTTACATTTCTGCAGATCTCCTCCTCGGCAGTACCAAATCTTACCTTTGAGCTTATAAACCTGAGCTCATCAAGGCCGTTCATCCTCTTTGTGACCTTAACAGGATCTTTTTCTCCGAGCAATAGCTCTATCTCCGTACGCAACCTCTCTCCGGAGACCCCATCAAACATCCGCGCGCCTTTCGCATTTCTGATAAGCCGGGCCGTAACGTCGTCCATTCTAAAGCCATACCTTTGTTCAAAACGAACCGCTCTGAAGATCCGGGTGGGATCGTCTATAAAGCTCTTTTCGTGCAGTACCCTTATTCTCTTTTTCGCAAGATCTTTTGTACCGCCAAAAAAGTCTATCAGCGTTCCGAAATCTTTGCGATTTATACTGAGTGCCATCGCGTTTATCGTGAAATCGCGCCTTTGTAAATCGTCTTTTATCGAACTGAATTCCACCAAAGGAAGCGCGGCCGGTTTCTCGTAGAACTCCCGCCTAGCCGTAGCTATATCTATTTTTATCCGGGGCTTTTTTCGCATTATCAAACTTGCCGTTCCGAATTTTTTATGCACCACGAGCGCCGCGCCTATTTTATGGGCACAAAGCGCGGCAAACGCCGGACCATCGCCTTCTACCACAATATCCAAATCCATATTTTTAACACCCAGCAGGATATCGCGGACTAAACCGCCTACCAAATACGCCTTATACCCTCCTTTTTCTGCCAACTTTGCTATTTTATTAACGATCAGGAGAATATCTTTCGGCAATAATAAACGCAAATTATGGGTCATTTTCATAATATCATCTTCCACTCAATATACTCGCTAAACGCTAAATTACGGCCTTGGATGAAACTGCCTGTGAATCATCTTGAGCCGTTCTTTATTTATGTGGGTATAAATCTGTGTTGTTGAGATATTGACGTGTCCTAACATCTCCTGAACCGACCTCAAATCCGCCCCTCTTTCCAAAAGATGTGTCGCGAAGGAATGTCTCAGAGTATGAGGGGTTATGTTCTTTCCGATGCGCGCCAATTTCGCATAAGATTTTATGATCTTCCAGAACATCTGCCGGGTCATCTTATGGCCGAGCCTTGTAAGAAAAAGGCCCTTTTCGGAAGCGGATCTTACGAGTTCGGGCCTTATCCTATCACGGTATCTTTTAATCGCCGTCTGGGCCGCTTTGCCGAGGGGCACAATCCTCTCCTTGGAGCCCTTACCGAAACACTTGACAATGCCCAGCTCAAGATTTGCGTCCTGGTCATCAAGATTGACCACCTCCGAAACTCTCATCCCCGTGGCGTACATGACCTCAAGGCACGCTTTGTCTCTTATTCCTATCCAGCCCTTTAAGTTGGGCGTTCTCAAGAGCCGGTCCACCTCATCCGTTGAAAGCGCGTCGGGCAGGTGCTTCCACAGTCTAGGCGTGTCTATAACGCTGGTTATATCGGTCTTAACAAAGCCTTCTCTGGTGAGAAACCTGAAAAATGTCTTCATCGCGGCAAGCGAGCGCGCGATTGAATTGGCGGATAATCCTTTATCCTTTTCGGAGAGCATAAAATCCGTTACGTCGGATTTCTTTGCGGCGACAAACGAGGATACACCTTTTTTTTTAAGATACCCTGAGAATTTGTATAGGTCCCTCTCGTAGGATACGAGAGTATTTTTAGCTAATCCCCTTTCAATGGAAAGGTAATCCAGAAATTGCGCTATATTGTCTTTCACGGCTATCTGTATAAGGTTAAGCGTTAAGTTACGGATGCGTTGACAAAGCCGTTATGCAGCTTTTCAGCCCCTATCGTACTGGACGGCCCGTGCCCCGGATAGACTATAGTATTATCATCCAGGACCAGCAATTTTTCCCTTATAGAATCTATCAACTTCTTTTCGGAACCGTAAGGAAAATCGGTCCTGCCTACACCGCCCATAAACAAGGTGTCGCCGGTAAAGACGAAACCCCTCCCCAAAAGCGATATACTGCCCGGTGTATGGCCCGGCGTATGTATGACCTTAAGCCCACAGGATCCTATCTCTATGATGTCTCCTTCTTCAAGGATACGGCTCGCTTCCGGGCTTTTTATGGAGAAACCGAAAGACGCGGACATATTAAGTTTGGAATTACGCAAAAAGTCTACATCCAGTCTATGGATATAAATAGGCGCCTTGAATTTGCCATTTGACGAGATATGATCGCCATGGCCGTGTGTATTTATTACGCACTTTATATTGAATCCGTGTCTTTCTATTTCCCGCTTTATCCCGTTACCGTCTGAGCCGGGATCTATAATAGCGGCTTCCCTCGTCTGGGGATCTGCAAGGATATAGCAGTTGGTCTCAAGGGCGCCGACCACAACCCTTTTTATAAACATCTTGTCCACTTTTTAAGCCTCCGATTTGCTCCTCTATCACCCGGTGAGCAAATCGTCCCGAGTAAAATCGAGGGGCGAATTGCCCTCTATAGAGGGATTTTACTCATCTGTTTTTATATATTTACGCATCCTTTTATATGAAAACTCGTCCTGTACCACCCTTCCCACCCTCGCAACAATCCGCCGATTGTTTGTGTTGTCTTTTACGCACTCCATCCGGTTCTTCATCCTCTCCATCACCGCTTGCATATCATTTATCTGGACATCCAGTTTCTTTGCCTCTTCCTCGTCCAGAAGGTCTCTCATGGCCGTCAGGTACTTGAGCGATTCGTTCAGATTAAAGACATCCCTGGTATAATTTGTATCGTCCGTCCTCTCCAGTTCAGCATGCCAGTTATGCCAAAGGATGTAATTCTTTACATATCTCTCGGGCGCGGGCCTTGGTTTATAATCCTCTACCTGATAGAAAGAGTAATCCTCTTTTCCGGGATCCTTTTTTCGTACAAATTTTTTCATAATATCGCCGCATCCGGCTAAGACGATGACCATTAAAACCACGCACCATATTAATAAAAATTTCTTCGTCATATTGTTCCCTTTATTTTATCATATCTTTAAACTCTTCTTCGCTGACTATCTTTACGCCGAGCGACTTTGCCTTGTCGTATTTGGAACCTGGCTCGGCCCCGGCCACAACTATGCCTGTCTCTTTGCTGACGCTTGACGATACTCTTCCCCCGAGCTTGCGGACAAGTTCCTCCGCTTCGCTTCTTGTTATAGAAGATAATCCTCCCGTAAAGACAATGCTCTTCCCATCAAAAATGCCCTTTCGCCCGGAGACTTCTTCTTCCATCCTTACGCCGGCTTTGCGAAACTTTTCAAGGACCTTAAGATTCGCCTTATTGTTGAAAAAAGCATGTATGCTTTCTGCTACTATAGGCCCTATCTCTTTATGCGACTCGAGCGATTCTATGCTCTGCCTGGCTATCCTATCTATTGAACCGTAATGCTTATATAAAAGCCACGCCACATGAACCCCGACATGGCGTATGCCAAGGGCAAATATAAGCCGAAAGAGCTCGTTTTGTTTACTCTTTTCGATACCGTCTATTAAATTCCTGGCGGATTTGTCGGCGAATCGTTCCAGGTTCTTCACGTCCTCAAATCCGAGATAGTAGAGGTCTCCGTAGTCACGCACCATCTTCTTCTCTACCAGCTGGCTTACAACCCTCTCGCCCAGCCCCTCTATATCCATGGCGCCCCTTGAAGCAAAATGGATTATCCTCTGCTCTATCTGCGCCCGGCACGAAATATTATCGCATCTTACGGCGACCTCATTTTCGGGCCTTATAGTACCTGCTCCGCAAACAGGGCATTCTTTGGGCATCCTGAACTTCTCTTCTCCCCCGGTACGCCGCTCCTTTACTACGCTTATGACCTGCGGTATGATCTCGCCGCTCTTTTCTATAATAACGGTATCACCTATTCTTATATCTCTTCGCTCTATCTCGTCTATATTGTGAAGCGTAGAGCGCGATACCGTCGAGCCTGATATGTGGACGGGTTTTAATAAAGCAACGGGTGTCAGGGTCCCGGTCCTCCCTACCTGCACGATAATATCCAGAAGTTTTGTTTCCTTTCGCTCCGCCGGAAATTTATACGCTATCATCCAGCGGGGGCTTTTAGTAGTCGAACCCAGCTTTTTCTGGTAGTCAAAAGAATTAACTTTCACTACCATGCCGTCAACAGGATACTCGAGCGTGTCCTTTTTCTTTTCCCAGCTGTCACAATATTTTATCACATCCTCTATCCCGGAAAACTTCGCGATATGAGGATTGACCCTCATGCCCGCAGAATCGAGATACCGAAGAAGTTCGTACTGGCTGCTTATTTTAACACTGAGAAGCGCGCCTACGCCATGCACCAATATGCTCAGATGCCTTTTTGCGACTATCGCCGGGTCCAGAAGTTTAAGCGAGCCGGCCGCGGCATTCCGCGGATTCGCAAAAAGTTCTTCGCCCGCCTTTTCTTTTTCGGCATTGACCTTCAGGAAATCCTTTTCCGACATATATACTTCGCCGCGGACTTCCATTAAGGCCGGCACTTTACGATGATCTTTCTTTCCGCCAAAGGCGGATCCGCCTCCGGCGGAAAGGCGAGCCGGTATAGCCGACATAGTCAATATATTATGCGTAACTACATCACCTTCTCTGCCGTCGCCCCTTGTCGCGCCGCTTTCCAGTTTTCCGTTTTTATAAAGAAGCGAGATGCTCGCGCCGTCAACCTTAAGCTCAACAACGTACTCAACTTTATCTATTCCTAAATTCTTTTTGACGCGTCCGTCAAATGCCCTGAGTTCATCCGCATTGTAAGTATTATCCATACTCAGCATCGGCACTATATGTTTTGCGGCCGGAAACTCTCCGGTCGGCGCCCCGCCCACCTTTTCGGTGGGAGAACCAGCTGCTTTAAACTGCGGATACTTCCCCTCGAGAGAGGCCAATTCCTTTAAAAGGCCGTCGTATTCCTGATCGGAAACAGTTGGAGCGGCATCTTCATAATATAACTTATTATATCGCTCTATCTCATTTCTTAATCTTTCGATGCGCTTTTTCACATCCGCGTTCTTCAACTTATCTTCCCTCATTAAGCCGGGCGGCCAATACAGGCGGAAGCCCTGCATCTATGATCTTCTTCGCCGCCTTTTTTACATCGTAGGGGGCTCTCTTTATTTCCGCGTAACTTTTTTCGGTATCAAAGACCGCGTAAGACGCGCGCGGATCGCCGTCTCTCGGCTGGCCTACCGAGCCCACATTAATTATGTACCGTGCGCCTTTTTCTATTTTGACTTCGGATTCCGGTAAAAATGCCACGCCCTTCCGGCCTTTGGCGCAAATCAAGGGCAAGTGAGAATGGCCTATAAAACATAACTCACCCTTCATGAGGCCGAATGTCGCCAGTGCCTGCGATGTATCAAGTATATAATGAAACTCTTCCGGCTCGTTAAGAGAGCCGTGGACGGCTGTAATATTTTCATCCTCATAAACGAGGCTAAGTGCTTTAAGATACTCTTTTTCCTCTACAACAAGCCTCTTCGATGTCCACTCTATGGCTTCTTTTGCAAAGTCATTAAAGTATGATGTTGTCAATATGCCGGCAGAGGCCCAATCGTGATTACCCGCGACTACCTTATCGGTAATCTTCCGCGTAAGGTCTATGCAGTCAGAAGGTTCGGCCCCGTAGCCGACTATATCTCCGATGCAGATATATATATCTATATTCTCTTCTTTTAGAGAAGTTATAACCGTTTGAAAGGCCTCGCCGTTTGAGTGCACGTCCGAGAATATGCCGTAACGCATAGGGAATATCCCTAATATTATTTTTTAAGCTTCCCCGCTTCTATGAGTTTCTCTTTCGCCTTTTCAAGATGCTCTCTTGATAGCTGCATATGATAGGGGTCGTCCGTGAATACCGTAAGGCAGCGCTGCCATTCTTTGTATTCCGATTCTATATCCCCCTCTTTTCTGTAGGCATGCGCTATCAATCTGTCTATATAGCTCGGGTGCTTATATCTTATTGCCGCCCTAAAATGCCGTATACCCTCTTCATAATTTTTAAGCTTATGGTAATATATCCATCCCAGGTTAAACCAGAGATCGTAGACGTTCCTGTTTCGCGCAATGCCTTCTTTTAAAAACCTGATGCCTTCATCAATATACATATCCTTTTCCGCTATTCCCGCAGATTCGGCATAGGCATAACAGTTATAAGCAAGGTGCCATGCGCCAAGCTCCCATGCTTCCAAAAAATGCGGCTGCATCCATGTTATGGAGCGAAGGATCGGTATTATGTCGAACCATTTTCCCTCATGCCAAAGTTCGTCCAGCTTGAGCCACAGTAAATCGACCGCCAGCCCGCGGAAGCCGCCTATCACAAAATTGGTAGCAAACTCTCCCGGCATAATAACTATGGCTTCCTCAAGGTCTTCGGTAACGCGGCTATAATTTATAGATGCCTGAAGGACAAGTATCGCCATGAAAGATGCCGCAATAAATCCCGCGATAATATACTTATGGATACGCGGCGTGTAAAAGTGCATCAGATCTCCCTTTCGGCAAATAAAAGGTATCCCAAAAGAAGCATTATTACCGAATAGATAAGGCCGTAAGAAGCGGCCTTGCCTATATATGCGAGCGAAACCTTTGCGCCTAACACGATGGCATCCTGAATATTGAAATTCTCAAAATTCGGCAGTAATGTATAAAGGGTTATGAGCAATGACTTCATCCCGACTGAAGTAAATTTCTCCGCCAGATGATTAAGATAATTTGTCAGGTGGCCCACCAAAAATATCAATATCCCGAAAGTTATATTAAACATCTCCGACGCAATTGTAGATATGCACAAAGTTATAGAGCCGAGCACAATAAACTCTATGGACATTAAAAAAAGCGCTTTTATAAGTTCTGGGTTAAAAGTCTTTCCTTTAAGGTATATGATTATAAAAAGGATCAGGCTCATAAACACCATATTTGCCATTATCGCGTAAACGGCGCCTAAAAACTTGCCGAACAAAAATTCTGTCCTTGATACCGCTTTGGTAATGACTGTGGTAACTGTCCTCCTCTCCATCTCGCGCGGGAGTAGCGCCGCAGTCAGAAAGACCGTTATAAGCATGCCCATAAATCTTATTATGCCGAGCGATGTATCCTGTATTATCTTAAGCTCTTCACTGGGCGCAAACACCACAAAAAACCTTGTGGACGCTATAGATACAGCCGCAAATATGATCAGGGTATTAAGGAGTCTGTTGCGGAGCGCTTCTTTGTAGGTTATAGAGGCTATGGACAATATATTATTCACTTTTTTGCCTCCTCTTTGATAAGTTTAATAAATAGGTCCTTTAATGAATCCCGCTTATCGGCGACATCTACTACTTCATAACCGCTTTGTCCGGCGGCAGCACGCAGCCGTGTCATGCTCTCAGCTGCTTTGGGCCCCCTCAAAGTCAACGATAATTCGTCTTTTGAAACAAGCAGCTCTTTGAGCCGCCCTTTCCTTATAAGCTTCCCTTTATGTATGATAGCTATAGAATCGCAGGAATCCTGCACCTGCGATAATATATGGCTGGATAAGAATATCGTCTTTCCCCTGGATTTTAATTCCAAAAGAAGATTCTCAATTTCGGTAGTGCCTATGGGGTCAAGACCCAGAGTAGGTTCGTCTAAAAAAAGTACTTCGGGGTCATTAACAAGGCTTATAGCAAGCCCTATTCGCTGAAGCATGCCTTTCGAGAAATTGCGTATCCGCATATTCTTAAAAGCGCCCAAGCCGACTTTATCTATAAGATAATCTATTCTGTCCCTGCTTAAACGGGAAGCGTGCTTGCCTAAGGAGCCATAGAAGCCCAGTAGTTCTACAGGCGTCAGGAAATCATAATAGTAAGGGTGTTCGGGAAGATATCCTATTCTATTTTTTGAGGCGACATCGCGCGGGCTTTTACCGAGTACTGTAGCTCGGCCGCTCGTGGGAAATATGAGGCCGAGTAGTAATTTTAATAGAGTAGTCTTGCCGCTTCCGTTTGGGCCGAGCAGGCCGAATATCTCCCCTTTTTCCACATCCAAAGATATGCCATCCAGCGCCTTGAAGACCTTTTCGCCCATTACATTTTTGTAATACTTGCTGAGATTCTTGACCTCAATGATCTTTTCCATTTTATCCTCTCCCATCAAAATCGAATGCGAAAATTCTTAAATTCGTCCTTTGTTTCATCCCACACAATATCTTGTGAGGATATGTAGTGTTTCATAGGGCCATTCTTTATCTTATTTATAAAAGTGACGAGGTCCGCTTCCTCGCCCTCGCATAAAACCTCCACCCTGCCATCGGCTAAATTTTTTACCCAGCCTCCGAGCTCGAGGTTAACGGCGATATTCTCTGCGGTAAACCGAAAACCGATACCCTGCACTGTTCCGGAATAATAGACGTGTAAACGCTTATGCATAAAAAGATGGCCCTTCGACGCACTTACTCCGTTCGTTTGTGGTTCGACTCTGCTCACCATCCTTCGCGAACCATCCTGAGCAAAGTCGAAGGACTCAGGGCCATGGTGAGCAAGGGAAAGCTTCCAGCCGATATAATAGCGGGAAGCTTTCCCGCGTCGAACCATGGTCGGGGCGGGCGGATTCGAACCGCCGACCTCTTGGTCCCGAACCAAGCGCGCTAGCCAAGCTGCGCTACGCCCCGACAAATTTTGCGAAGCAAAATTTGATCCCGAGGTTGCGATGAGCAAGAGCAACCGAGGGAATATATCATAATTATAATGTAATAGATGATTATAGTATCTCAGGTGAGTACAGTCAACCAAAAAATTCCCTGCCCTCGCGCTTGGCTGCAAGAAAAGAGGGTCAGACCCTAGTTATGTTAACTACGTTTTTAGGATCTGGCCCTATAAGCAAAATTGCGGCTATTCTATTGTTCGTGCGGAGAAAACAAAAATTCAGGCTCTACAATAGGTGCATAATCGGCAGGGAACGGTATCGGAAAAGTGACTACCTCATAAACCCCTACCAGGGTCCTTGCAAAAAATTTGTAAATTCCGTCTATTAGGCCCCAGCTTCCGGCGGCAACCGGCCCCTCATCATAAAAGGTATCCTGAATTGCTTTAGGAATCTCAATGGCGCCCGTGGCAACATTGGCCAATCCGCGGCCAAGTTTCCTCAGCATGTTCTGGGCAAAACATGTGGATTGTATAGAAAATAGGCCCATAAGAATCACAGATACTATTATGACTACCGTCTTTTTCCCCATTATTTCCTCCGTTTTAAAAGTATCTCTTTATAATTCCTAAACTATATCTATAGTATAATCTAATTTCCCCAAATGTCAAGGGGATAGGGGATATTAAAAGAAGCCGTGCTTTTTCAGAAACTCGGCATCTATATCACCCGAGGCCCTTCCGGCGCCGGCGTGCGCATATTTGGCAAGAATGTCACACTCTATATTGACCTTATCCCCTGATTTTTTGGAGCCTAGCGATGTCTCTTTCAAAGTGAGAGGTATAAGCGCTACCTTGAAAGACCTCTGCGTGATTTCTGCAACCGTAAGGCTTACGCCGTCAACCGAAACAGACCCTTTAGGGGCAATGTATCTCATCTTGTCTTCAGGGATTCGTATTTCAACTTTATAATTGTTTGTCTCTTTTTTTACTGCGCTTATAACACCTACGCAATCTATGTGACCCGTAACAAAATGGCCGGATATCCTACCCCCCACTTTTAACGACCGTTCGGCATTGACTATATCGCGGTCTTTTATATCGGAAAGCGTCGTCGCCCTTAATGTCTCGGCCATAATATCAAATTGCAAAATGTTTCTATCGATTGAAGCGACGGTAAGGCAGGCCCCGTTTACGGCTATACTGTCACCTACTTTTGTGCCAGGGGATAGGTGTCCGGCCTTCAGGTAAAGTTTTACACCGGACATATTCCTTGCCACCCTCTCGACTAATGCCCTCTCTTCTACTATGCCTGAAAACATCAAAACTCCCCTCTTATTACGATATCCGGCCCGCATGTCTCGACTCTGACATCTTTGAGTCCTGTCGCATCTTTTATGGAACTACCTGACCCGCCGCAAGCTGTGGGGGCACTTTTGCCGCCTATTATTTTTGGCGATATGAAAAAATATGCCTCGTCGGCCAGCCGGTTCTTTACGAGCGATGCGCATAATTCGCTTCCGCCTTCGCACAAAAGTGACATAATCCCCCTCGCGTATAGATATCTCAAAAGCGATATCAGTTTTACGCGGCCATTTTCACGCGGCAAAAGAACAACCTCCGCGCCCTTCTTTTCCAGCGACCTCTTCTTCTTTAAAGAAACCCCCTTGCCGCAGGCTATTAAAATGGCGCCGTCGCCTTTTGAGTTTTTTAATATGCGGCTTGCCTTGGGAGTGCGAAGATCGGTATCTAAAATTATCCGTAAAGGCTGTTTCTTAAAAGCGGGGCAATGCCTGTTATTCAAAAGAGGGTCGTCTTTCATCAATGTATTTACGCCCACCATAACAGCGTCATTTAGCGCGCGTAATTTATGGACAAGGTGCCGCGATTCCTCCGAACTGATCCATTTTGAGCACCCATCTTTGTCCGCTATCTTGCCGTCCAGGCTTTGCGCAATCTTTAATGTCACGTACGGCAGGCGCTTTTTCATAAATTTTATAAAAGGGCGGTTGAGGCTCCTCGCCTCATCCTCCAATATGCCGCATTCTGTCTTTATGCCGGCTTTTTTTAGGCAGGTCAGGCCTTTTCCATTATTTAGCGGGTTGGGGTCTTTCATCGCAAAGACCGCTCTTTTTATGCCGCTTTTTATTACCAGATCAGCGCACGGCGGTGTTTTCCCATAATGCGCGCATGCTTCGAGCGTGCAATATAAGGTGGCGCCTCGCGCATCCTTGCCGGCCCGCTTTATTGCCAGGGCTTCCGCGTGCGGCGCGCCTGCTTTCCTGTGGTAATCAGCCGCTACTATTCTGCCGTTCTTCACCAAAACTGCGCCCACGACGGGATTAGGCGCAGTCATGCCGATGCCCTTTTCGGCCAAAGAGAGAGCTATTGCCATATATTTTCTATCTCGCGGGTGGAATATTTTCATTTTGCATTTTTATATTATCTGCTTCCTTTTTCAGGGCTTCCACGAACGAATAAGGGACCTTGACCTTACCCAAAAGGACCTCGCCTTTGCCGGTACCATGGCAATCGGAACCGCCGGTGATCAGTAAGCCGTGCTGCGATGCCATCTCTTCGTAACGCGTCATTACATTTGGGACATGCTCGGTACGGTATACTTCTATGCCGCGAATACCGTCTTCGACAAAACGCGCTATAAGGTCATCTCTGCCCAATACGCGCGGATGCGCCAATACGGGGACACCGCCCAATTTTATTATCATATCTACTGCCTCTTTGGGCGTAAGCTTATATTTTCTAACGTAATGGGGCGACTCATTTCCTATGTATTTTCTGAACGCTTCGTTTATTGACGCCGTAATACCTTCGTTGTATAAGGCTATCGCTAAATGCAGCCTTCCTACCGCGCCCGGCCCGCTCACCTTGAAAACCTTTTCAGCGTCTATGTCCACTCCCGCGCTTTTTAGTTTATCCACCATGGCGTAAATACGCCCGAGCCTCGCCTGGCGTATCTTTTTTAGTTTATCTTCAAACCACTCGGCTTTCCAATCGATAAAATAACCAAGTATGTGTATCTCGAGATTCTCTTCCTCGGCCGTCAATTCTACGCCGGGTATTATCTCCATGCCATATTTCTCAGCTGCTGCCATGGAAGGCGTTATCCCGTCGACCGAGTCGTGGTCGGTAATCGCTATTGCTGATAGCCCCTTTTTATGAGCAACTTTCACGACCTCCTCCGGAGTAAAAGTACCGTCAGAATGAAAGGTATGGACGTGAAGATCCGCAAATTTTTTCACCCCGCTCTTCCTTTCTTTTGAACTCTGCCCTGCAGGAAGGGCGGGGTTCATCTTTTTGCTTTCTCTTTACTTATCTTGTCGAGTATGCCGTTAACGAATTTTCCCGAATCTTTGTCCCCGTACTTCTTTGCTATATCTATGGCCTCATTTATGGAGACCTTCGGAGGAATATCGTCAAGACGAAGTATCTCAAAAGCGGCTATCCTGAGTATGTTTCTGTCTACGACTGCCATCCTGTCTATCTGCCAGTTGGTCGCGTATTTTGTTATGGTCGCGTCTATCTCTTTCATATTTTCGACCACGCCCTTTACAAGCTGGCCTGCGAATTCACTGATAGAATTTTCTTTTTCGGATTCCCTTTCCCAGAAAAATTTCAAAGCATCCGCATAGCCGTCCCCTGTCATCTCTATCTGGTAGAGGATCTTTAGGGCGTATTCGCGCGCTTTTGTCCTTTTTCTCATGTTATAGGCTCCGTTTAGATTTTTTCAAGGAGATTCGCCATCTCAATAGCGCTGAGCGCTGCGTCTCTCGCTTTATTGCCATGTTTCGCCCCTGTCCTCTCTATCGCCTGTTCCAGATTATCGGCGGTTATCACACCGAAAATGCAAGGTATGCCGGTATCAAGCGAAACCTTGGCTACCCCTTTGGCTACTTCGCCTGCTATGTAGTCAAAATGCGGAGTATCGCCGCGGATTACCGCCCCAAGGCATATAACCGCGTCATATTTCTTTGACTTAGCTATTTTCTGCGCCACGATGGGAATTTCAAAAGAACCGGGCACCCAGATTACGTCTATTGACTTGTCATCGGCGCCATGCTGCTTAAGCGTATCGAGCGCGCCCTCAACGAGCTTTGAGCTAAGAAACTCGTTAAAGCGTGAAACGACTACGCCGAACTTCTTATCCTTTGCTATCAGATTGACCTTCACCACGTTTCCCATGTCTACCCCCCCCTTATTTTTATGCTTCTAAAAAGTGCCCTAATTTCTCCTTCTTCGTCGCCAAATACCTCTTATTGACCTTGTTCGGCGATACTACAAGCGGCACGCGTTCCGTGACTTTTAAACCATAACCTTCCAGGCCTATTATCTTCTTGGGATTATTCGTAATAAGCCTTATCTCTTTGAGTCCCAGATCCGCCAAAATCTGCGCGCCTATGCCATAATCCCTAAGGTCAGCATCAAAACCAAGCGCGGCATTTGCCTCTACCGTGTCAAGCCCGCCATCCTGAAGGGCGTACGCCTTAAGCTTATTGGCAAGGCCTATACCTCTTCCCTCCTGCCTCATATAAAGAAAAACGCCTTTGCCTTCTTTATTTATCATCCTGAGCGCGCGCTTAAGCTGCTCGCCGCAGTCGCATCGGTGCGAACCGAAGACATCGCCCGTAAGGCATTCGGAATGGACGCGGACAAGTACCGGGATCTTGCCGCATTCCCCTTTTATCAGCGCAAGGTGGTGCGATTTGTCGATCTTGGATTCGTAAACTACCAGTTTAAATTCGCCGGCATCCGTCGGTATATGAGTCTCTGTCAATTTCTCCACTAACTTCTCGCGCCTTCTCCTGTATTCTATAATCTCGGCTATAGTGCATATCTTAAGGCCGTATTTCAAGGCAAATTTATCCAAATGGTGGCTGCGCGCCATTGTACCGTCTTCATTTAAGATTTCGCATATTACACCGGCGGGATAGAGCGAAGATATCTTCATAAGGTCAACGCACGCCTCCGTATGGCCGGCTCTTACAAGAACGCCGCCTTCCCGCGCCCTCAATGGAAATACATGGCCGGGTTTTACGAGGTCTGCGGGCTTTGTATTTTTACTTCCTAAAAGTCGTATGGTATGGGCTCTATCTTTTGCGGATATACCTGTAGTAATACCCTTTTTTGCGTCAACAGATACCGCCCATGCAGTCTTAAAAGGATCTCCCGGAGACCCTACCATTGAGTAGATACCCAGCCCATCTAGCATAGCCCCTTCCATCGGTACACAGACAAGCCCCCGGCCGTATCTGACCATGAAATTTATATCTTCGTCCCGGACCTTGGACGCAGCTATGACAAGATCGCCTTCGTTCTCTCTCTTTTCGTCATCCATGACGATGACCATTTTGCCGGCTTTCAGATCCCGTATGATATCCCGCATATTATTGGCTTTCATGGCAATCCTTATCCCGCCTCGTAAGAATTATATTCCTCAGACAACCCCGCACTCGGCGGGATTAATTCGCACCTATAACTTATGTCGCTCCATTGCCTAATAATGCTCCATAAGTTATGTGCTCATTAAAAAACAAAACCCCGAAGATATTTCTCCGGGGCATGACAAAATAGTAAAAAACCGCATCTTTTAATCTTCTTTCATCTAGACTTTACTATCGGCCCCGGAATCGCGCCGGGTCTGCCCCGCTATTGCAAGGCTCGTAGGCTTTCACTACCGGTCGAGGAATTCCACCTCACCCCGAAGATTAGTGGTATTATAATCTAAACTTAGTACCGTGTCAAGCGCATTTTTGCATCCTCTTGACATTCCCTTTTTATTGGGGTATATTATATAGTCACTATGAACGGTCCAGACGATAAGTTAAAAAGTACGGGTAAGAGCGCTCAAGAGCTGGCTGAACTTCTCAAGGAGGAGCTGGAGAGGGTGAAGTCTGAACTGCTCCTTCTCTACGAGGTCTCCAATGCCATGCGGACCACCCTTGAGCTGGAACAGATATTATATATCATATTGACGTCCATTACTTCTCATGAAGGGCTCGGATTTAACAGAGCCATGCTCTTTCTGCTCAACGAAAAAGATAAAACGCTTGATGGTAAGATGGGCATAGGCCCCCATAACATAGAAGAAGCCACAAAAATATGGAAGGGTATAGAAGACAGAAAAATGGCTCTTGAAGACCTTATAAACGCTTACGATAATTTCAAGCGCGATGCGAATTCGCAGCTTCATAATCTTGTAAAAAGCATAAGAATTCCGCTCGGCGAAGGACAGGGTGTAATCACGATGAATAAAAACCAGGGTATAATCGCCCTGACTGCTCTCGAGGGAATGTCTTTCGAAATCCTTGCCGAAGAAACGCGCCTAAGCGCTGAAGACAGATACTTAAAAATGCTCGGAACAAAATACTTTGTTACGGCGCCCTTAAAGGCTAAGGATAAGGTCGTGGGAGTAGTATTGGCCGACAATATATTCACCCAAGAACCTATTACTAAAGCCGATGTACGCATGCTCAATCTTTTTGCCAACCACGCAGGACTGGCTATAGAAAATTCGCGGCTTTATGAAGAGACCGTATACTTATCGAATACCGATTGGCTTACAAAATTATGGAATCACGGTCATTTCCAAGTTGCCCTGACAAATGAGATAAAGAAGGCCCGTGAAACCGATATGCCATTAAGCCTCCTCATGATGGATATCGACGATTTTAAAAACTATAATGACCGTTTCGGCCATGTTGCCGGAGATTTTATAATAAAGGAGATGGCGAAAGTTATGGTCGAGGCATCCCGTAAAAAAGATTGCGTCTGTCGCTACGGCGGCGAAGAATTCGCCATCATTCTACCTCAGACCACAAAAGACGATGCCAACCACATAGCTCATAGGTTAAGAGAAAAAGTCCAACAGTACTATTTCCCGAATCAGGAATACCAGCCGAAAAAGGTATTTACCTTCAGTTGCGGCGTATCTACCTTCCCTAAAGATGTTGCGGATAAAGACGCGTTAATAAAAACCGCTGACGCCGCCCTTTACAAGGCGAAAAAGGCGGGAAAAGACCTGATAATAATGCACGAACCGGCTGCTTAGATGGGGATCCCTTATGTGAGGAGTTTCTCTGGCTCGGCCGCCTTCTTCTCTTCGTCCCTCGACTCTACTCGGGACGAACCCTGAGCTTGTGGTTCGACAGGCTCACCACGCTTCAAACCACACTGAGCACCGTCGAAGTGTCGAACGGGTTCCTTCTCTTTCTCTTCCGAAGCCACGGCCTGCGCTCTCGCTTCATCGTGGAATTTGACCGAAACTATTTTGGATATACCGGATTTCTCCATTGTGATACCGTACATAACATCGGCCATTGTGATAGTACGCTTATTGTGGGTGACTACGATAAACTGCGATGTCTTGGTAAATTCCCTTATCGCTTTGGTAAAACGCTCCACGTTAGATTCGTCTAAGGGGGCATCGACCTCGTCCAAAAGGCAGAACGGACTCGGTTTTACTTTAAATATTGCGAATATCAGCGATATCGCTGTAAGCGCCTTTTCTCCGCCTGAAAGAAGGGTGATACTTTGCAATCTCTTTCCGGGCGGCCTGACAGCTATTTCTATACCCGATTCAAGGACATCGTGTTCGTCCAAAAGAAATACCTCAGCCTGTCCGCCTCCAAATAGATACCGGAAATAATTTTTAAATTCAAACTGTATCTTTTCAAATGTCTCCATAAAAAGCTTGCGTGTCGTCTTGTTTATCTTGGATATAGCTTCCTTGAGCGATTCTTTTGCTTTTACGAGATCTTCGCGCTGCTGGCTCAAAAAGTTAAACCTGTCTTCCAGCTCTTTATGCTCCTCTATCGCTACCAGATTTACGGTCCCCATTGACTCGAGCTTGCGCTTAAGCTCCTCTATCTCTCCTCGAAATGATTCCCAGTTCGAAGACGGATCGTATTCCACCTTATCATGGTCTATGTCGACCTTATAAAGTTGGGCCATTCTATTCCTAAGCGTCTCTGCCTTAAAAGATATTTCGGAACTTTTCATGTTTAAGTTGTGGTCTTTATCCTTATCTTCGTTTGACAACTTGTATAGCTCGGCCAGACGCTTTTCTATCATTTCTATAGCCGAAGAATTTTTCTCTTTGTTGGCACTTATTCGCGCGATCTCTTCGGTTATTGTCTTTGCTTCGTTAGATAGTTCGACGACCTCCGCTCCCAGCTCTTCTATCTCCGAAGAAAGCTCGTCCGCCCTTCTCACCGAAGATTCTATCTCGTCTTTTTTCTGCGCGAGAGACAGGCTGTAAGTATTAAAGGATTCTCTTTGGGCTTCTATGTTCTGCGAAAGCGTGGCCTTTTCTTTGGAAATAGCCTGAATCTCTGTTTTGACCTTTGTTATCAGTATTACTATCTCTTCACGCTCTCTGGAAATATTTTTTATCGCTTCTTCGGAATTGACAAGAAGATTATGGGTATTATTCTCCTCCGCCTCGATCTCCACCAAGCACTTTTCCAGGTCGTTCTTCTTGGAGGAAATGTCGTTCACTTCGTCCTGGATTTCTTCCCTTTCGAGATTAAGGAGCGATAACTCCTCGGAGAGCCTCTCATCCTCTTCTCCGACCGATGATAGGCGGCTCTTTTTACTGTGATATTCCGCCTCTTCTTCCCTGAGGATACTTTCTAAGGAGACGATCTTTTCTTCAAGGCTTAAAAGTTTTGCGCTTAAATCCCCTTTCGCCGCTTCCATCTTGCCGATAAGATCCCTCGTGGATTCTATGGCGGAGGAGGCCTCTTTCAGGCGCAGTTCTCTGCCGATAATACCCTCGTCCTCTCCGAATACTCCCGACCCTCCCGCTATAAAACCTCGCGCTAGAACCTCACCCTTTTTAGTCACCAGTCTTACGTTAGCTGAGGAATCCGGAGAAATATAATGTAGTATCTTTTCGGCCTTGTCTACACTTTCAACAAGATAGGTATTGCCAAGAAGTCCTGCCACTACCTTTTTAAGGCTGTCTTTAGCCGTAATGAAGTCGCTTAATCTGCCTACGATATCGTCTTTTGAAAGATGAGATGCCGGGGCCTCGTTCGAATCTGTTATCTCATTGGATACTATGAAAGTTGCGCGTCCTTTTTTGGTTGTCTCCAGATATTCGACCGCCTTTAAAGCGCTCTCTCTGTCTTTTGCCACTATACACTGAATATAATCGCCGAGCGCTGCCTCGGCTGCCCTTTCAAACCCTCTCTTTGCCTCGACCATATTGCCCAAAACACCCTCTATGCCTTCTATCTTTAAATCGCCACTATCAAGCGATTCTAAAAGCGCTTTTGTGCCGCCTGTAAATCCTTCGTGTTTCTTTATGAGGTCTTCCAAAAAAGATTTTTTGGATTCAAGCTTAATAAGCGCGTCCCGTTCTTTCTGCAGCTCATCTTCCGAGGCCCTGACAGACGTAAGAAGCGCTTCTTTTTCGCCAAGTATCCTATCTTTTTCCGCGCGGATATTGTTAAGCCGGTTTTCCGTATCCTTAAAGTCCCTGTCGGCCTCCGCTAGTTTCTCTTTTGCGGCCTTTGCTTCCTCCTCCACCTTTTCCGCTTCCAGGCTAAGACGCCTTAAACGCACAGACCTATTCTGTATATCGCTCGTAAGTTTTATAACCTCATTTTTGGATTTTGACCGCTCTGCCATATAGTTGATGAGGTTTTTACGGCTTTCTATCACATTCTTTTCGCTCGTCCTTATTTCCGCTTCCAGCTCCAAAAGCCGCTTTTCTTCATCCTCCAAAACACGCACTTTTGCGCCTTCTAGGTCGGAGATTATGGCAAATTCGTTTTCAAGCGCTTCTATTAGTTTTTGTGCCGAGAGATGCCTCGATTCTATAGAAGTTATTTCGGCCCTTAAGCTTTCGATCCTTGCCGAGAGTTCGGCAATCCGCTCTTTGTCTACGATTATCTTATTCTTATTCTGCTCTATTAACGACTCCTTGGAGAATTTGGAATTCTGCAGTTGGGCAAACTTCGCGTCTATACCGGCAAAAGATATTCTTTCCGATTCAAGATTTGATGAGAGGTCTTCTATATCGCGGGATATCTTACTGATCTCATCTTTTATTTCAGATGCCTCGGATTCCTTCTCTTCTCTTTCGCGCTTAAGGATCTCATATTCATAAAATGCCGATTTAGATTCCAGGTCCTTAAGGCGGTCAAAACGCTCTTTATAGCGCTCCGCTTTCCTCGCCTGCCTCGTTATTGAATCTATCTGGCGCTTGACCTCTGTAACTATATCATTTACCCTGAGAAGGTTATTATCGGTATCTTCCAGCTTCCTTACCGCTTCCCTTCTCTTGGATTTGTACTTGGTTATCCCGCTGGCTTCTTCAAAAATAAAACGCCTGTCCTCGGGGCGGCTGCTTATTATGAGGTCTATCTTGCCCTGCTCTACGATGGAATATGCCTCGGCCCCTATGCCCGTACCCATAAATAGTTCGTTGACGTCCTTGAGTCGGACGGGGGCCTTGTTTATAAGATATTCGCTCTCTCCTGAACGAAATAACCGGCGGGATACTACGACTTCATCGACATCGATCGAAAGGTTTCTATCTTTATTTGACAGGGTAAGCGAGACCTCGGCCATATTTATCGGCTCTCTGTCATCAGTCCCGTTAAATATGACATCTTCCATTGCGGAACCGCGCAAAGACTTAACAGACTGCTCGCCCAATACCCATTTTATGGCGTCGATAATATTGCTATTATGGACAATGATATCGTTGGCAACGAAGTTGTGGTGCCCTTCAACGGTAAGGTCATAGACCCATTCAGGCCCCTTTACCCGCTCAATTTTAACGATCTCATCCCAATAAATATCTGACCGCGCCAGATTCTTCAGATGATCCAAAATCAGTCTGGCTAAAGTGCTTATCCGGCCATGTTCCTCAATAACACATAATACTTCATTCAGGCCTTCGCGGCTTGCATAACATCTATTCTCGTAATAGGCGCTTAACTTAGGATAAGTCTTGCGCAGTTTCTTGACGTTGATCTTCGTTTCTTTAACCAGCAATTTTACTAACTTATTTACCTCCGGGATCAGGTCCAAATTGGGGTTTCCAGTATAATTTGCATTCTCTATCGATTTCAACCTGGCTGCTTTTACGCCGACAAAATCGAGTCGCCGGACCAGTTGTTTAATGTTATTTATTCCATAGACATACACGGAATAATATTTTCTCTTTTTCTTATCCCTTGTGTTTGTCGCCGCCTTTAGTTTTTCTCTGATAACCGACTGTGTCCCAAACCGGAGCAACAAAGTAGCGATATCCTCCGCGAGGCCGCACGAAGCCGTGGAATATTCTATATAATCGCAATTCTTTCCTCCTTTTCTGTCCGCGGATATATAGCCATCGCCTTCAAAGAGCGCCGAAAGAAATTCGGCGGCAATCTCATCGTCTGCACCGAATATCTGTTTAGGTATTCTTTTTGAAGAAGATTTTTCTCCTATGCCGATACCGAATACTCTATCCAAAAATTTGCAAAGCGCGTGGGAATATACTAAAACGTCTTTTGTGTTCTCTTTATACGAGAAGACTTTCGCTTCTAATCCGAAAACATTTTTGACGCATGAGGCAAAATCCTTGATAAGCGCTTCGTCGCTATTGACAAACCACACCTGGTTTGCGGTGGTATTTCGGCCCTCGGAAAGTACATAGCCCAAGAATCTGGCGATATCCCTGTCAAGTTGAACGGGAATTTTAATCATACCGCATCCCTTGGATTTAATCTTAGTCACGACCTCACAAACATTGGGCATCGCTTGTTTTTTTAACAACTGAGAAAATATTGCGGCATTCAACGCTTGGCCGTCTCCTACTGATCTCAGCTGGTTAAAATTGGCGCCTATATCCTGAGCCAACTTCCCTAATCCATGCGCTTCTTCTGCCAGATTATCAACATAGCACCCAATCTTTTCGGAGTATGGGATATAAACAGAATCTTGCAGTAAAAATTCTTCCAATAACGATTCTACTCGCAAAATATTGTTAGAGTCGTACGGTTTTAATTGCCTCGGTCGCGCTATTTTGACTTTTTCCTTGAGCTCTTCGGCCTTGAGCGAGATAACCTGGCCATCGCGGATACTGAAAAAGGGGTGATAATGGGTGGTTGTTATTGTGCGGCCGCTTTTTGTCTTTACTTTAAGCAGAAACGATGGGGATTTTCTTTTTATGAAGGCAAGAACAGGCTTGTATTCTATTTTCAGGGTGCGGGGATTTAACGAAAACACTTTTGCCTGATCGATACTATCGGAATAAGCGCAGTAACCGTCATCAAGTAGTTTTACCCGCTTATTATTTTCAATCGCTGTCTCTACCAATGGGCCGATTTTTTCCCGTCGGCCGTCAGACAATAAGACCTCTGTTTCGCCGTCCACGCACTTGCCGCATCCGTTTGGGCCTACTACCGTAGTTATTCCGGGCTCGAAATAAAGTTTAGTCTTTTCGGCAAAAGATTTAAATCCTACTATTTCTAATTTTTTAAAATACATAATATCTCTTATTTAAGCTGCCGAGTGTTCGAGTTAGATTATATTATAAATATATACTATTTATTTACAAAAGTCAAGATATGAATAAAACAGAAAGTAAGAAAATAGGCTTCTTAACCTTCTTAATGTAAAAAATGAAAGGATGAAAAAGTGAGATTTATGCATCCGCGGATTTACTTGCCCGTGATTTTTTTAAACGCCTTTGTGAGCTCCGGGACGACCTTGAAAATATCGTCGCAAATGCCGTAAGTGGCGATTTTAAAAATAGGCGCTTCGGGGTCCTTGTTTATAGCTATGATTATTTTTGCTGATTGCATGCCTATCAAATGTTGTATTTGGCCGCTTATTCCGCAGGCGATATAAATTTTTGGGCATACGGTCTTTCCGGTCTGCCCTACCTGGTGAGAGTACGGTATCCAGCCGGAGTCAACGGCTGCGCGCGAGGCGCCTACCGCCCCTCCTATAGCCAATGCCAGCTCTTTTATAATTTTAAAATTCTCCGGGGCCCCTATTCCGCGGCCGCCGGAGACTATTATGTCTGCTTCCGAGAGATTGACCGTAGATTCTATCTCTTCCACAATATCCAGTAGTTTTGTCCTTGACGATAAAAGCGAATCGTCTATCTTCTCTTCTATCAACTCGCCTTTTTTCCCCGCCACAGCCTCCGCTTCTTTCATCACCTTATGCCGCACGGTCGCCATCTGCGGCTTGTGGTGAGGGGTAATGATAGTCGCCATTATATTTCCGCCGAAAGCAGGCCTCGTCTGCAAAAGAAGCTTATCTTTGGGGTCTATATCAAGCCCCGTGCAATCCGCGGTAAGGCCGGTGCCTATCCTTACGGCCACTCTTGATATGAGGCTTCTTCCCATCGTCGTCGCGCCGCATAAAAGTATCTCAGGGGAATATTTTTCTATTAATTTGACGATCGCTTCCGTATATGGTTCGTCCTGATAGGCGCCCAGCTTCGGGGAATCTACCAGATAAACCTTGTCTGCGCCTCTTTCAAAGATCTCGACGGCCTTATCTTTCATATTATTCCCTAAAAGTACGCCGCATAATTTCATCCCCAACTTATCCGCCAGCTCTCTCCCCTTCCCCAGGAGCTCCCACGAGACAGTTTGTACGACGCTCTTCTTCTGCTCGCAGAATACCCACACATCCTTACTTGGCTTGCCGGATACCGGCCGGACTTGGACGGTGTCTTTTTTTAATTCTATCGCCTTAAATTTGCATGGGTCGACGCAGGCGCCGCAGAAATTACATTTATTGAGATCTATTACGGCCTTCTTTTCTTTCATCTCTATAGCGCCAAATGGGCATGCCCTTACGCAGAGCTTACAACCGGTGCATTTATCGAGTATCACCCTTATTGACATCTTTAATACGCTCCGTATTTTTTAACGAATCCCAGCGCCTGATTATAATTTTCAAAACTTATATCCTCAGTGATAGGGCTATCGGCGTG
>JAHIPI010000075.1 GCA_018894435.1 Candidatus Omnitrophota bacterium
ATTGGGATGTCCGCCAGATAAGCGGAAAATGGCTGCTCTGGAAACCGAGGATTAGGGAAGTCAAAGATCCGGAACAAGATTGGTTCATAGATCAAGAGATTAAAAAAGAAGTAGAGGAATTCGCAGAAACCCACAAAGATTTTGAAAAATATAGGCCTAAAATGGCTAAAATAGCGCAGGAGCCCGACAGCGAAAATTTAAGCTTGCAGGAACTCTATGACGAAGCTAAAAAAAGAGTCGGGGAGGGAAGGTAAGACAAAAATAGTACATATGGGCAATAGGTGTCGAAAAGGAATGTTTTGAAATAGGGGGTGGTTATGAGAAGATTAGCTTGGATCGTATTATTGTGTTTTGTGGTTAGTGGATGCGCTACATATAGAGCAGCGAGATTGCCCTCAAGCGATGTTACGAGTTTTAGCAATTTTCAGGATCAAGAAGGACTCAAGGTCGCAGTTAAATTTTTCGATGCACGTGAGACAAAAAAGATATTTGGCGTTGGAAAGGTTTATGAAGTTTCCCAACCTGTATATATCGCTATTGATAATAGAACGAAATCCTCTTATGAATTTAAGAAGAGCATGCTTAATAAGCAAAGTATGCCAGCAGAAGAAGTGGCAAAACAATGTGGTTTTAGCACGGTCGGACGGGCTACGACTTACGGAGTGATAGGTTTATTTATATGGCCGTTCTTAATTCCGGCAGTGGTAGATGGGGTTGGCTCGGCACAGGCTAACGAAAAAATGCAAGACGATTATATGTATAAAGAAATTAAAGATGATAGAGTTCAGCCAAACGGGCTTCTTAACGGCGTGATTTTTGTAGACCGGATGAAAGATGGGGAGGAGTTTACGCTAAGATTAAGGAATGTGGATAATGACGAGATTAAACTTTTTAGCTTTGTAAAATAAATTTGCCATATGCTTTCCAATCGCAGCAGCGAAGCCATATACAGGAAGTGTTTATTTAATGTGGTACAATATGGTACAATATCAGACAATGTAATGGGTATGACTGAGCTCAAAGATTATCTTACTGCTACGGCGCATTAGTGCCGAGGTATGTTGATGATGAAAAAATACAAAATATTTATCAGCGGTGTTCAAAAGAATCAAAGGGAAGGGAAATAGGGGTTTATCGAGCGGATAAAATCAATTTGAGCCACTTTTTAGTAAAAAGTGGCTGGAGCTGATTATCTTAAGGAGATGCGTCTTGAATAAAAAAGGATTAGTCAGGGAATATATAAAGAAACAACGCTACTTTAATCTTGCCGGGGTCATAAAGGAAACAGGCCTCAGCAAGCAAGTGGCAAAGAACTATCTATATACCTTAAAGAACGAAGGCACTGTCTTTTCTGCGGGCAGAGGAGTATATAGCTCTGTTACGCAAGAATTCCACCCGCAAGAAAAGAGCCGTGTAATCGAGATTCGGCAGCTTTTGAAAAAACAATTCCCCGAACTCGATTTCCTTATATGGAACACTCTCTATTTTCAGCCTTATTATCATCACCAGCAAACGCACAATATTACTTTTGTCGAGGTAGAGGCAGATGCGATGCGTCCTGTCGCTGACAGTATATCGCGCAATTACCGTTTCGTAATGATTGAAAAGGCAAGCCGGGTGGCGCCCAAAGGTTTTGATATTATCCGCGACCCCATCATTGTTAGGATGTTGATTAAGGGCTCACCCCGGAAGGAGCATATGCCCAGTCTTGAAAAGATGCTTGTTGACCTTTTCGTGATCAAAGACAAGTACTCAACCATGCCAGATGGCGATTACTGGGAGTTGTGGCGTAGTATTGATGAGCTCTTTAGGGTCAATGTCATTTCCCTAATTGCCTATGCCAAAACTCGGAGATACTTTCAAGGCATGCTTTCTCAACTCATTGATAATATTGGGCTTAATAAGGTTACTTTCGGCGCATATCTAAAATATGCAGGTAAAGTAACATATAACAAAGGCACTCATGGCAAAGCAAATACCTGATCTCAACCGGATGGAATCTCTCAGAAAAGAGCTGGGTTTTAAAGATCCTGGTATCTTTGAGAAATCCGTTTACGCGTTTAACCTGTTAAGCGAATTGCTCCGCGTCTATCCTGGATTGATATTTAAAGGCGGCACAGCTATCCTGCTGCATATCTTCCCGCCAGTCAGGCTGTCCATAGACATCGATATCCTTTTGCCGGTAAAGGAAGAGGCAGGATTAAAAGACGCGCTTGGCAGGTTAGTGTCGGCGTCGAAATGGTTCGACGCCGTAAAAGAGGATACGCGTCACAGTAAGATTCCTAAAGCGCATTATAAATTTCATTTCGCGTCGCAATTCTCAAAAATTCCGCAATACGTGCTCTTAGACGTTGTTTTTACGGAGCATCCTTATAAGAAGCTAGTCGAGAAAGACATATCAAAAATCCCGATGGTTTTTTCTGATTCGGATGTGGCTGTCCGGGTACCGACGCCGGAAGGATTAGTGGGCGACAAAATAACAGCTGTCTCGCCTAAGACGACGGGCATTCCTTTAAACAAAAAACGGGCAATGGAGGTTTTAAAGCAGGTTATTGATTTAGGCGAGCTTTTTAAGGTCGCCAGCGATGTCGCGGACATAAGACAGAGTTTCTTAAAAACCGCAGAGCAGGAGAACGGTTTTCGTAAGACAGATTATTCTGTCGATGAGATTCTGGATGATGTGACGGATCTTGCGTTTAAATATTCACAGTCCTTGCTTAAAGGCGCAGATAATTCTTTTCCTGAGATAGCGCTAATTAACGACGGACTAAATAAGGTCGGCAATCATTTACGGCAGAAAATAAACCCGCAGGATCTTAAGATTGCCTTTGCAAGAATTGCGTATACGGCGAGGGTGCTCAAGGAAAGAGAAAACCAGCAGCTTATAAAGAAGGTTGATATGTCTTTGACTCAGGGATTGATGCTTCCTGAAAAATACAAGATTCTTGAAAAACTCAAGACAATTATTCCGGAGGCATATTTTTATTGGGCTTTAGCTGTTGGAACGAAGCACGGTTAGTGTGCGGTCACTGCGCAATTTGCGCGATTACTGCGCGATTAGCCGATAGAGTCATAAAGGGGGCAAAGGGGACACCAAGGGGACATAAAGGGGTCACAAACATGCCAAACGTGCCATAAATTTGCTTGACTAACAATGTGGTTTGGCATATACTTTACCCTTTAGTAGGTAGTTAGCTTAGCCTTATTTAAGGCAAGCTAGGGCCTTGGCGACTTGAGGGCGCGGTTTTGGGGTGTTTTGATCGGGGAAGGGTTCGCCTAGGGATAGTAAAATGCCCTTTTTACGGTGTTTATATAGCTTTATAAGGAGGGTCACTTCTTGGCGGTCTGTGGTTCGAAAACCGTCAAAGCTGGCCCACCAAATTTTGTGAAGCAAAATTTGGTCCCGTAGCAGCGTTAAGTCCGCCAAGGGCGGATAGCTGCGAAGGGGCCAACAAAAGGCGTAGTTCATAGAACGTGAACAGATAGTTCACGTTCTATGAACACTAATAATGAGGGATAAATATGTCACCCAAAAATAAAATATTAAAAACAATACAAGAACATTCCGGCGATCTAAAGGCTTATGGGGTTAAAAGAGTCGGCCTATTCGGTTCTTTTGCGCAATTGCGCCAGAATGCCAAAAGTGATATTGACATACTTGTTGAGTTCAATCGCGGCGATAAAACGTTTGATAATTATATGGAACTCAAGTTCTATCTAGAGAAGCTATTTCATCGGAAAGTCGACTTGGTCATTAAAGATGCCTTGAAAGCAAGGATTAAGGATAGGGTGCTTTCGGAGGTTGAATATGCGTGATTATAAGCTTTACCTGGACGATATTTCGGAAGCAGCTAAAAAAATAGAAAAGTATGTCAGAGGCTTTAACCTTGAAAAGTTGAAAAAAGACAGCCTAACCGTTGATGCCGTGGTGCGTAATCTGGAAATTATAGGCGAAGCGGCGAAAAGCATCCCTGCGAGCGTCAAAGAGAAATATCCGGACATCGAATGGAAGAAAATCGCAGGGCTAAGGGATATTTTAGTGCACGAATATTTTGGTATAGACCTGGAAGTACTTTGGGATATTATTGAAAATAAGTTGCCCCTTCTGAAGAAACAAATAGAACGCGCCTTAAAAGATGTTAAATAACTCTTTTTGAGGTGCGTTTTTGGAAAAGGGCTCGCATAGGGATAGCAAAACGCCCTTTTTGCGGTGTTTATATAACTTTATAAGCAGGGTTACTTCTTGACAGTCTGTGGTTCGAAAACCGTCAAGTCCGGCCCACCAGAAATGCAGTCGTAAGTCGTAAGTTTTAAGTCGCAAGGTCAAACTTAAGACTTAAGACTTACGACTTAAGACTTAAAACTGTTTTTCTGGGCGGTTAGCTTCCCGCCTACACACTAGCGTGTTCGGCGGCCCCGCCTTTTTCGGGGTCCCGCAGAACGAAGTGCATGCGGGGCAGCTGGTTAGTGCAATTCAAATGGGCGGTTAGCTCAGCTGGTTAGAGCGTGTGCCTCACATGCACAAGGTCGGTGGTTCGAGCCCACTACCGCCCACCAAGTTTCGCGAAGCGAAACTTGGTCCTGAGCGAGCGTAATGACGCGACGAGAAGGAGCGTCATAGCGAGTCGAAGGGCCATCGCAACGTTTGTCACTAGATCCAAACCATAAGGAAACATGGCAATAGCGGAACTTTTAAATAATCTAGTAGAATTACAGGCGATTGACAAAGAGATTTATGATTGCAGAAGACAGCTTCAAGAGGTCCCGACGACTATAAAAGGTCTCGAACTGGAGATGGAAACTGCCTCAGCCCAGACAAAGAAAAAAGACGAAGAACTTAAGGCATGCCAGCTCAAGCGTAAAGAAAAAGAGATAGACCTGGAGACGAAAGAGAACGGCATTAAGAAACTTCAGGGGCAGCTTTATCAGGTGAAGACAAACAACGAATATAACGCGCTGGAAAAAGAGATAGCCGGTTTAAAAGCCGATAAGTCATTACTGGAAGAGGAGATCCTCGGCATATTTGACAAGGTAGAGGCGGCGGAGAAAGAAGTCGCCGAAACCAAAAAGGCGCTTTTTGAGGAAAAAAAGAGGATAGACGGCGAGAAGGTCAAGCTGGAAAATACGCGTAAAGAGATAGGCGTAAAGCTGGCAGAATTTGAGGAGAAGCGTAAGCGCGTACTTCCGATGATAGACAAAGAGACGCTCAGGCGCTACGAACGCATATTGCACGGAAAAGACGGCATGGCGCTAGTCGTGGTAAAAGGCGAAAATTGCGGCGGTTGCTTTGTGCATCTGCCTCCACAGGTAATAAACGAAATAAGGTTAAAAGAAAAGATAATCTACTGCGAACGCTGCGCAAGGATGCTTTTTACCGAAGATTAAAATGAAAAAAAAGAGTTTAGAGATATCCATATATATAGACGGCGCGGCCAGAGGAAATCCCGGCCCCGCGGGCGCGGGTATTATCCTTAAAGACACTAAAAAGACGGTGAGAGAGATCCATAAATATCTCGGAGAAGCGACTAATAATGTGGCCGAATATAGCGCCGCCATTTTAGGTCTAGAGGAAGCAATCGCGCTCGGATATAAGAATGCCGTGCTTCATATGGACAGCGAGCTGGTGTCTCAGCAGCTAAAGGGTGAGTACAGGGTAAGAGACGAAAACATGAAGGTGCTTTTCGAGAAGGCTATTCGGCTCATAAACAGTTTTGACAGCGTGAAAATAGTAAAGATAGACAGAGAGAATAATAAAGAAGCAGATAAACTTGCCAACAAGGCCATAAATCTTTCAGGCCTTGGCGCGGCAAGTAAAATAATCATATAGTTAAGGGCCCTGGTAAGTAAATCGGGCAACCGCCCCCCCCGACGTATCGTCGGGGGGAGAGGAAAGTCCGGGCTCCAAAGAGCAGCGTAGCGGGTAACACCCGTCGGCCGTAAGGTTAGGATAACCCCGCCGTTGGCGGGGACCCCGCAGAGTCGCAAGACGCATGCGGGGAGAGCAACAGAGACGAGTCCCCGACGGATCGTCGGGGGGTGAAACGGGCAATCTCTACGCGGAGCAAGACCAAATAGGTCCTGATTTAGTAGCTGCTCGCTTCTGCCGCAATTTATCGGCGTCAGGACGGGTAAGGTCGCTAGATCCTGCCAGCAATGGCAGGACAAGATAAATGGTTGCCAAATGAGGTCGGATTATGGCCTCATTTACAGAACTCGGCTTACAGATTTACTTGTCCGGGCCCCTTTATTTTTATGCCGTTTCGATACGGGTAGTGTGATTTAAATGTTTAAAATCGGTGTTGATTGCGAAAATATAGCAAGATTCAGGCGTCTGCCATACGCGAAGAGCGAATTTTTTTATAAACGCGTATTTACTCCTGCGGAGATAAAATATTGCGTGTCTTGCCGCGAGCCCTATCATCGTTTTGCCGTAAGATTTGCGGCAAAGGAAGCGGTGATAAAAGCGCTTAGCGGTATAGCGAGGCCCTATTACCGCGATATAGAAGTGCGCAAAGAAAAAAGCGGCGCGCCAAGGATACATATTAATTTAAAAAAATTCAGCGAAACAAAGAACCTTGATATACTTTTGAGCCTTGCGCATTCAAAGACTCATGCGATCGCATTTGTTATCGCAACGGACCAAAAAAGAGAAAAAAGTAAATTGAGAAGAGCGCTTCGCGAAACGGCGCCCTTCATAAAAAAGAATTTCGGCGGATAAAGGCAAGGAGTTTTTGATGCCGGATAATCCCAGTCGCCCGCAAAAAAGAGACGATAAGATAAGCGATGCTGAACTTGCTTATCTGGACGATCTCACTGGCCTGTATAACCGCCGCTATCTCAGCCTTACGCTTCCCAAAGAACTTGCCAAGATCAAAGATAAAAAGAGTGCTTTGTCGCTTTTCATGATAGACTTTGATGATTTTAAGGCCATTAATGATACTTACGGCCATTTAAACGGCGACAAAGTCCTCATAGAAATATCCAATATCCTCAAGAAAGAAATAGGCCGGGAAGGCATATTTATAAGGTACGCCGGCGACGAGTTTATGGTCCTGCTTTCCGGAAAGCCTCTTAGAGAAGCCGTTTTGCTGGGTACTAACCTTTTAGCCGCAATATCGGCGCACAAATTAGAATTGAAAAGCGGCAAGAAACTTTTCAATATCTCCTTCAGCGTAGGCGTAGCCACCTATCCCGAAGATGCCGACACAGCAGAAAATCTCATAGACAAAGCAGACCAGGCCCTGTATACCGCAAAGAGATTGGGGAAGAATAGGCTTGCCACCGCGAAGGATATTGCCGCAGAGGCAAAAGACCGCGATATGGTCCAAAATGCCTTGCCATGCAAAAAGATGATAGGAAGGGAGAAAGAAAGAGAGGCTTTGAAAAAGATTTATGACAGTGCCGCCGAGGGCGCTAGAAAATATGCCATAATACGCGGCCGAGACGGTATTGGCAAGACGCGCCTTATGCTTGAGGTATTTGGCCCGGAAAGGATCAGCCCGAAAGGGCTTTTGTTAAGATGCAGCAGGGAAGAGATGTATCAGGAATTCGGCGCTATAGTTTCAGCGCTGAATGATTTTCTGGGCTATTTCGAAATAAAAGATCCCAAACGAGCGGAAGCAGAGATATTTAACGCTATTGTTGATATTAGCGTAAAGGAGAAAACTGATAAGCTTTTATTCCTGATCGATGATATCGCTTGGATCGATAACGGAAGCTCGAAAATAATAGAGAGGGTGTTAAAGCACCGCTCCTTTAATAGTGTTGTAGTGGCAGCGACATTGCCTGCCGGCGATACCGCGTTTATTGATACGCCTTTTCTGCAGTTTGCCGCCCATAGAGATGATTTGCCGCAACCGGAAACCATAGAACTCGGCCCTCTTTCGGAAAATTCAGTATCGGAATTATTGGAAACTGTTTTTTCAGGTCTTCTGATACCCCCGGACACGAAAAGAAAGATCTACGCCCTGACGAGCGGCTCGCCCCGAGCCATAGAAGAGATAATCAAGTTTATGCTGAAGAAGAAAATAATTTATCCAAAAATGGGCAAGTGGGTGTTTGACGAAAAATCCCTCGGTAAGATGCCGGAGTCGATGAATGAATTGCTAAACAGCTTCATTTCAGAATTAGACAATGACGCAAAAGACCTGCTTAAAAAAGCAGCGGTCATGGGCAGCGATTTTAATATAGATATTTTAAAATCGCTTTACGGCAAAAATGAGGGCGAACTAATCGATATGCTGGACAAGTTGAAGGAAGAAGGTATTTTAGGGCATAGCGGCCGAGACGCGAGCGGCGCAGTTTCTTTTGTAAACAATGCTATTAGAGAAAGTATATATAACTCTATTAAGAAGTCGGAATTACAGGAGACGCACAAAAGGATCGCCGAACTGATAAAAGAGTACCATAAGTCCGAAATGAATAAGGCATATGGCGAGGTGAAATACCACATGGAAGAGGCCGGCGAAGAGGCATTTCCCGCAGGCACTGCGGAGATGATGCCAAGCGCCGAAGAGATCGCCGAAAAACCGCTTAGCGAGAAAAGCGTCAAGATAGCCCCTAATATTGTCATACTTTTACGCGCGGCATGGCTTAATTCTAATCTCTATCCTCTTGACAATAAGACATGCGTAGATTCCATAGAAAACCTATATAGCGAAATAAGGGCCATTCTGGATAACGACCCCACTCTCACGATAACCGTTTCCGGAGAGGATGTTCTGGTCAACGGCGAAGTTGTAAGCAGAAAGAGGCTCAACATAATGCTTGCTCGCGCACTGGCGGCACTTTTTGCGGATTACGGTATAAGCAGCATAACGTTTAAAAAAGGAATGCCGAAGGAAGAGCTGGAATCGCTCCTTACCATTTTTATAAAAAAGGAAGACATAGATAAGCCCGGCGCTTTCGTAAAAATGTTAACGGAAAACGGTATAAGCCATATCAAGATAGATGAGGTCAAATACCGCAAGGCATCGGATTACAGGCGCATGCGGGGCATGAAAGACGGAGCGCTTGCTAAATCTATCCTTGAGAATCCCGTACTTAAAGAATTACTCTCAATCAACGAAGGCGGCATAGAATTGAGCCAAAAAGCAGTTCACTCCATATCCGGTGCCATAACGGATATATCAGGCGAGGCTATCGGCGAAAAAGATAAGATGCTCCTCATAATGGAGAGCTTAAATATGGCCAGTGCCGAGCTTTCGACAAAAGACAAGGCAGCGTGGGACAGGGAAAAAAAGAGTTTGGCGGATGTATTTCTATCTATGAAACCCGGTTTGCGGACAAAGATAATAGAAGAAGGCGGTGCTTACGAATCAGAAGGGAGTAATTTTATTTACGATATATTGTCTTCTCTTGACGATGAAACGACAGTAAAGGTGCTCAAAGAGGGTTATCGCGATTCGAAATTACCGCCGGAAGACCTCAGACGTTTTTTGACCGTTATTATGAAGAGCCAGAGCCAGCATAAAGTTCCCTGCGACAAGATAGCGGATCTTTTCAAAAAGGCGGGTATAGATAAAGAGGCGATTACTAAAGCCCTTGAGATTGCGCCTACAGATCCGTTTTTTGAAAAACTGGCAAAAGAGTTTATGGATACCGGTAAGTCCGAAGCACTGGACAGCAAATATATAAATAACCTGCGGCCCCTAACCGAAGCGCTCGCGATAAAAAACGATAAAAAAACCATAACGGACCTGATAAACAGCCTCACGGAGAAACTCGGTTCAGATTCACCGGCAGTAAGAAATTCCACAGCGGAAGGATTGGGCAAGATATCGGATGTTCTGCTGGAAAAGGAATTTTTCGATATCGCCTCCGGTATAAGCGCTACTCTCGCCGCCCGCTTAAAAGTTGAGGATAATTCTAAAGTATATGCCGGGATCCTGAAGAGCTTTGAAAGTATTATAAGTATCCTTATACAAAAACAGAGGCCGCCTTTATTGGTTCGGCCGTTCGCACTACTAAGGGAAGAGGCGGCATCTCCGAAGCGTTCAGCCGAATTCAAAAGATATGTTAATGCCGCATTAAGCCGGGCGTTGTCCATAGAGAATATGAATATATTGCTCCTCTCGCTTAAGAGCAAAGCGGGTAAAGATTACGCAGCCATAACAGAAATCCTGTCCGCTTTTAAAGATGAAATCATGCCGTCACTTATTGGCGTGTTGGCAAAGAGGGACGAGATGAAGTGGGATCCGTTCGACGTATATGTGAAGAAGCAGAATGTAGCGGTAATATTAAAAAAAATGGGAGACGATGCGATTACGAAAATGGCCAGCCTTCTTAGCGAAAAAAAGCCGCTTGCGGCACAAAACGCGGCGGAAGTATTCGGGCATATAAATGATATACGGTACCTGCCCTACATGGAACAAGCAGCCGTTTATCCAGACAAGGAAGTGAGGAAGACAGCGCTGGAAGCAATAAAGAAAATGCGTGATGGCGATACCATAGTAAAGGCTCTTATAAATATACTTCAGAAAGAAAAGGAACCCGCTCTAATCTCCAAGATTATAGATACTATCTCGGAACTGGCAAACCGGCAGTTCATACCTTATATAAAGAACGAACTTAAGGGCAGGATACGGCTGGACGATTACGATAAATTAGTAAATAAACTTGATGGCAGAAAGTAATTCCAAAAAAGGATAATATATGAAACCCAATGGCTATAAAGGTCCCGAGCGCCGTACATATATACGCCTGGAAGCTGACTACGCCGTAAATTATATCAAACTCTCAAATGATTTGAAGCCCATCGGCGATATTATAGAGGACGCGTATGCCAAGGATATAAGCGGCGCCGGGCTAAAATTTATTACTTCAGAAGAAATCAAACCAGGGGCCCTCATAGAAGTACATGTAAAAATACCTACGGTGAGCAAATATATTACCGCCATAGGCAGGGTTTTGCGATGCGAGTCGGACAGAAAGAAAACTTTTGCGATCGCAATGTCTTTCGCGTGGATAACAAAAAGCGACAGAGAGCTTGTGGATGAGTATGTCAAGAAGCTGAAATTGAATATACTGCGCTCCGAAACAAAGATGTAATTTATGAATAAAGCGAGATCCGTAATTTTAGTAATCGTAGTATTATCTTTGATTGCGCTATTTTATCTCGACAGAACATATGGAATACTCGTTATCATCAATAAGATATTCCCTGCCAAAAAAGAAACCGCGCTTATTAAATTTTTCCCTTTCGACAATAATGATTCCCTGAAAGAGTGGAGCGAGAAGGTCCTTAAGGGGCACGTAAAGTATACCATCGAATCATTTGAGGGCTCCTCCTATGTTCACGCCGTAAGCAAAGGTTCTTGTTCCGCGATGTACTACGAAGTAAAATTAGATGCCGCGAGGCATCCTTTTCTTTCCTGGAAGTGGCGTGTTACGGGTTTTCCCGGCGGCACGTCGAAAGACGACCTGTCAGACAAGGCCAAGGACGATTTCGCGGCCAGAGTCTATATAATATTTCCCGCGCTATTTTTCGCTAATTCGAAAGTTCTGGAATATGTATGGGCAAAAGACCTTCCCGCGGGGACAATAGGACGAAGCCCATACTCCAACAATATAAAGATAGTAGTCCTAAAACAAGGAGAAGCCGCAGAATGGGCTTCGGAGGAGAGAGATATATACAAAGATTACCTTGAGGCATTTTCAGAAAAGCCAAAATTAATAATAGGCGCGCTTGCGTTTATGTGCGATTCGGACAGCACTAAAACTGAGGCAGAGGCATTTTTCGACGATATAAAAATTTTTTACAAAAGATAATCTATTTAAGGAGGGTGACTTATGCGGAAATTTTATTTGGTACAAAATAGGTTGGAATCGCATTACTTACGTTTACTTGTTTTATCGCTCATTTTACCCACCTTGGCCGTGGGCGGGTGTTTGTATTATCTGATATTTTATCTTTTGGCCCAGCAAATAGGGATACCGGAAGCCGTCTCGGAGCAGTTATCCCCCGTAGTAGCGAAGCTCAATATATTCCTATTAGTATCAATACCGATATTATTTGTCATATTAATATCGGTAGGTATATTTTTGTCCCGAAAACTTGCGGGCCCTATAGAACGGCTTGAAAGAGAATTGGAGACGATCATAGCCGGCAATCTGATGTCGAGGCGCCTTAAGCTGCGAAAGGACGATGAGCTTAAACCGATGGTAGATAGCGTAAATCTGCTGCTTGAAAGAATAGAAAAAGATGAGGTAGGAAAAAAGTAAAAAAATTCAATTTTCCCGCGATTTTTCCCGCCACTATATGTAGCGTTTCATACCCCAAAATGTCTATTACTTGTATTTTTTTTAACTTCTTTAGTATCAACTTCTTAAAAATAGTTTAAAAAGTTTTTCAAACCACTTGACAAGCAGGTATCCCTGATGTATACTTACTGTAAAGTGGCTTAAAGTGGAGGAAAGTGGTAAATGTTTTACGGCGAATATTTGCACGTTTTGGACAAAAAAGGAAGGCTGATCCTTCCCGCAAAATTCCGCGAGGCAGCGAAGGCGCATTACATAGAAAAATTCTTCCTTACGCGCGGGCTGGATAATTGCCTTTTTATGTTCGCGGAAGACGAATGGAAAGCGCAGGAAGCCAAGTTTAAAGTGATGCCCTTTACTAAATCGCAATCACGAAAATTTAACCGGCTGTATTTTTCCGGGGCCATTGAGATAGAGTTTGATAAGCAGGGCAGGATGTTAATACCTAAGTATCTAAAAGATTTCGCGGGGATAAGGAGTGAAGTCATGATCATAGGCGTCTCAAACAGGATAGAGGTATGGGACGTGAAGAAGTGGGACGAATTCTATAATAGCGAAAAGGGTTCCTTCGAGAAGATCTCCGAAAACCTGCTTAGCGAATAAGACATTATAGATCCTATAGAAAAATGAGGAGTTTAAAGGGAGGTGGTTCCAATGATTAGAAGCGCCGCAAGCAACAGCAAAAATGAATTTAAAGAATTGTTACAATACGATACTTTGGTGGAGCGATTGAAAAGGCTGCGCGCCTTAAACAGAGACCCTGAGAAAATAGGCCTTACGCAGTATACGTGGCATAGCTTTTCTATCGACAAGATAAAAAACCGCTAATCGGCTTTTAGTTTTTTATGAATACTAAAATGACGCACATCCCGGTACTTCTGGAAGAAACAATAGGTTATTTGAACCTTAAAAAAGGCATGGTAATACTTGACTGTACGGTCGGGATGGGCGGCCATGCAAAAGAGGTGCTGGAAAAAATAGGGGATACGGGGCATCTCATAGGGATTGATAGGGATGAGGACGTCCTGAACGAGGCAAAAGAGATCCTGGGCAAAACAGCGGGAGGCTTTAAACTATTCCACTCTAATTATAAAGATCTAGATTTTGTTCTGAGGGCGGCAGGGGTCGAAGAATTAGACGGGGCGCTTTTTGACCTAGGTGTTTCGTCGTTTCAGCTCATAAGCGCCGAAAGAGGTTTCAGTATAAAATCTGACGGCCCCCTTGACATGAGAATGGATAAACGAGAACCTCTCAAAGCCTCAGATATCATAAATAGATACTCGAAATATGAATTAATAGACCTTTTTAAGAAATACGGCGATGAATATTTTGCCGGGCGGATAGTGGAAAGGATAATAAGGGCAAGGGAAAGAGAAAAAATAGCTACGACCGGGCAGCTTGCCGAAATAGTAGAAAAAGCCTTTCCTTATAAATACAGGTTTAGGCGGATACATCCGGCGACAAAGGTCTTCATGGCTTTAAGAATAGCCGTTAATGATGAATTACAGAATTTCGAAACGGGATTGTCGAAAATTATCCCGTTTCTGAAGAAAAAAGCCAGGTTGTGCGTCATCTCATTCCACTCGATAGAAGACAGAACCGTAAAGAACGCTTTTAAAGAACTTGAGAAGCTTGAGATTTTCAAGATAATTACGAAAAAACCGGTTCAGCCGAGCGAAGAGGAGATAATAAATAATCCGCGAGCCCGCAGCGCAAAGCTGAGGGTAGCGGAAAGAACATAGAGGCGGGTAAAAGTTATGAGTCTTAAAAGGTATTTCGCAATTTTAACAATGATAACATTCTTAGGGGTATGCTATGTCCATCAGCAATTTTTGATTGTTGAGGCCAATTATACGATAAAAAAGCGAGAGCGTATATTATCACAGCTACTTGACCGGCACGCAAAGTTAAGGTATAATATGAATGCTCTTGAGTCGCCGGCATATCTGGAAGCAAAATTACAGGCTAGCGGCATAAAATGCGGTGTACCGAAAACGTGGGTCGTAGTTAAACGATCAGAAAGAGACCGCGCGTATAAATTTGCTAAAAATACCCAAAAGCGCGCAAATTTCGTCGATAAGTTTATGAACTTTATCACCGTCAAGGCTGAAGCTAAGACGGTTGAAAAATAGCAGTTCCTACCAACAGGCTAAGTTTTTTTAATGAACCGGAGATCTAACTACCGATACAAGAAAGCCGCCAAGGGGCGGTATTTCTTAATCTTTTCATTTTTTGTATTCTTTTTTGCTTTTCTTATCCTCCGACTTATATATCTGCAGGTACTGAGCCATTCCCGATACAAAGAGATCGCCGAAGCGAGCCGCAATGTCGTTATTAATCTGCCTCCTAAGCGCGGGGTTATCCTAGATAGGAATATGGAAAAACTCGCGATGAATGTCCCGAAATATTCTGTCTACGCCATCCCTCGCTGTATTACCCAAAAAGAAAAGACCGCGGATATGCTGGCTTCTATCCTCGGCATAAGCAAGGCCGAGGTATTGGAAAAGCTGTCCAAAGACAAACTATTTGTATGGATAGACAGAAAGGTTTCTGACGAAAAGGCCCGAAAGATAAAAGAGCGCGCGCTTAAGGGTGTAGATTTTGTCGCCGAGAGCGAAAGGAGTTACCCGAATAATTGCCTTCTCGCGCATGTGCTAGGTTTTGCGGATATAGACAATAGGGGCTTAGAAGGCCTTGAAATGTACTATGATAAGGAGCTTCGCGGAGTTTCGGGCTATAGGCGCGTGGTGGTGGATGCAAAACGCCGCCAAGTGAGCTCGTCGGATGAAGGTTTCCTGCCCGCCAGGAACGGTTATAATCTCGTACTTACGATTGATGAGGCGATACAGCATATAGCCGAGAAGGCCATGATGTCGGCCATTCTGAAGCACCACGCCAAATCCGCAAGCGTAGTTGTAATGAATCCTTATACGGGCGACATACTTGCGTTATCGAACTACCCTACTTACAACCCGAATAATTTTGTAGATTCGACTCCGGACGAGAGGCGGGACAGGGCAGTGACCGACCTATTTGAGCCGGGAAGCTCGTTCAAGGTTATTACTGCGAGCGCCGTTCTTTCTGAAAAGGTCGTCGGGCTTGATGACGAATTTTTCTGCGAAAACGGTGAATACAGAATAGCCGGAAAGATACTTCACGACGCTCATCCATACGGCCTCATAAAATTCAAAAATGTAATAGAAGTGTCCAGCAACATAGGGATCGTCAAAGCCGCCCAAAGGCTCGGCCCGGACAGGCTATATAAATACATAAAGCTTTTCGGATTCAATAATAAGACCGGTATAAATCTGCCCGGAGAGGTGACGGGAATTTTGCGCCCGACATCGGCTTGGTCAAAGACCTCCATGGTCGCCATACCCATTGGCCAGGAGGTCGGCGTGACGGCAATCCAGCTGGCAGCGGCTATATCTGCCATAGCGAACGGCGGCGTGCTGTTACAACCGCGTATAGTGGACAGGGTAATAGACGATAAAGGCGCGCTTATAAAAAAGTTTAAGCCGAAAGCAATAAGGCGTGTAATATCAATTGATACCTGCGACAAGGTGAAGGAGATCCTTAAAATGGTCGTAGATACCGGTACCGGCAAAAGGGCCGCTGTTTTAGGGTATTCGGCAGCCGGCAAGACCGGAACGGGGCAGAGGATTGAAGCGGACGGAAGTTATTCTCACAGTAAATTCAATTCGGTATTTATCGGATTTGCGCCCGCGGAAAACCCGAAACTCGCGATCGCCGTAGTGTTTGTCGAGCCGAGCCCTTATTATTACGGCGGGACCGTTGCGGCACCTGTATTTTCAGAAATAGCGACCAATACCCTCGGTTATCTTTCTATTTCGCCCGATGCGCCTAAGAAGATAAACCCCGTTAGAAGTAAGGTGCCGAAGGCGCCTGCCGCACCTTCGGTGCGGACTTCTAACGGGGTAAAGAAGAGGCGGTAGCGTGCCATGAAGAAGATAAAAGTCCTTTTTAAGGACATAGATCATAAGCTGATTAGATTGAAGGAAGATTTTGCGGTTAGCGGCATTAATGCCGATTCCCGTCTTCTTAAAAAAGGCGAGATTTTTGTAGCAATAAACGGCCCCCGGCATAACGGTTGCGATTATATCAAAGATGCGCTAAAGAAAGGTGCGGCGGCAGTGTGCGTGGATGATCCGAAAAGTGCGCCGAAGACAGGCGGCGTCATATTGGTCAAGGATGCGTCCCGGGCATTTTCGTTATTAGCGTCAAGGATTTTCGACGAACCATCTTCCGATATCAATATCATAGGGATAACGGGAACGAACGGCAAGACCACTGTCTCTTATCTCATATATGAGATATTAAAAGAGGCGAAACGCTTGCCGTCTCTTTTGGGGACGGTCGGCTATAAAATAAGCAAAAAGACGGAAAGCTCATTCAATACTACTCCGGGGCCGATGTTGCTGCATTCACTGTTTGACAGAATGAGGAAATCGGGAAGCGATTATGCGGTGATGGAGGTTTCAAGCCACGCGCTTAAGCAGGACCGCGTATTCGGCGTAAATTTTAAGACAGCAGTTTTGACAAATATAACCGGAGACCATCTCGATTACCATAAGACTATGAAAAATTACGCGGCGTCAAAGAGAATATTGTTTGAATCGCTCACAAAAAATGGCACGGCGGTTTTGAATAGAGATGACGGTTATTACGATTATTTTAAGAAAGCCACAAAGGCAAAGGTAATCGATTACGGCATAAAGAATAAAGCGAATTTCAGGGCAGTGGAGATAGAATCGGATATAGGCGGCTCTTCTTTCGTAATTACTACTCCGGAGGGAGATATCGGGATGAAGACCGTGCTTATCGGACGGCATAATATCTATAATATTCTTGCCGCCGCTTCAGCGTGTTTTTTTGAAGGAGTAAGCCCCGAAATTATTAAAAGAGCCGTAGAGCGCTTTCAGGCGGTTCCGGGCAGGTTGGAATCGGTTGATATGGGGCAACCCTTTAGGATATTTGTAGATTATGCGCATACGCATGATGCGCTGGAAAAGGTGCTTTCCGAACTGAGAGCGCTTTGCGGGGGTAAGCTCGTGGCTGTCTTTGGCTGCGGAGGGGACCGCGACAGGACAAAACGGCCCAAGATGGGACGAATAGCAAGCAAAATCGCGGACGAAATTATACTTACGAGCGATAATCCGAGAAGCGAGGATCCGGAGGCCATATTGGATGAAATAGAGGCCGGTATTGCAAAGGGTTTTAGCGGATATAAAAGGATTTCCGACAGGTTTAAGGCTATAGAGGAGTCGCTTGCGGTAAGAGGAAAATCCGACGTTGTAATTATAGCCGGCAAAGGCCACGAAGATTACCAGATAATAGGCAAAGAGATATTTCCTTTCAGCGACAAAGAAGCGATAGAAGAGATATTGACTAAAAGGCATAGCAAATGTTTACGGTAAACGAGATCATAAAGGCGACGGGCGGAAGATGTCTTAATCATCCCGCGATTAAAGAGGTTACAGGTGTCTCTACGGACAGCCGGACAGTAAAAAGCGGCGCCATTTTTATAGCCATTCCCGGCGAGCGCTATGACGGCCACGATTTTATCGCCAAAGCGCTCGCGGAGGGGGCGTCCGGGGTAATCATAGCGTCTAAAAAAATAAATTATGCAAAAAAGAGATTCGGTTTCGATTTTAGATCCGCCGATAATCGTATATTTGTAGCCGTAGATGATACCGTGACGGCGCTGGGCGACTTGGCGCGCTTACATAGAGAAAGATTTGATATTCCGGTCGTGGCAATTACGGGTTCCAATGGCAAGACGACCGCGAAAGAGATGATATATACAGCGCTGAAGACAAAATGGCGCCCCTTAAAGAATTCCGGAACCGAAAATAACCTCATCGGTGTTCCGCATACTTTACTCAAGCTGCAAGATACGTACGATAGCCTTGTGGTGGAACTGGGCATGAGCAGAATAGGCGAGATAAAGAGGCTTGCCGAAATAAGCCGCCCCAATATCGGAATCATAACTAACATAGGCCCGTCTCATCTGCAATATTTAAGGGATTTAAGCGGCGTATATGCTGCCAAAAAGGAACTCTTGGATTTTTTGAAAAGGGGGGATATCGCCATTTTAAACGGTGATGACTTCATTCTCCGCTCTTTTGGCAGAAAAACTTTAAAGGCCGTACGTTTTGGCATAGAGAATAATTCCGATTTTAGGGCAGAGTCAATAAAGCACGAAGGTAGAAATTGGTCATTTAGAGTCAGCGGCACAACTTTTTTAATAAAATCAGCTTCACACCATGATATATATAATGCGCTGGCCGCAATTTCTATAGGAGCGCTGTTTGGTATAAGGCTCGCGAGAATCAGCGAAGCGTTGTGCGGTTATGTTTCGCTTGATAAGAGAATGGTAAGGAGTATAATTGAAGGTATAGAGTTTATAGATGATACGTATAATTCTAACCCTCTCTCAATGAGTAGCGCGATCGCCACACTGTCAAGTTACAATTCCAAAGGCAGTAAGGTACTTGTGAGCGGCGATATGCTGGAATTAGGCAGAAAATCCGCTTATTATCACGGCGAAATGGGGAGACTGGTAGCCGATTCGGGCATAGACAAGTTCATAAGCGTTGGAAAATTGGCACGCAATAGTTTTCTCGCAGCTAAGAAAAGCGGTATGCAAAATATCTGGTTCTGCCGGACAAAAAAAGAGGCCGCATCTGTTCTGAAAAAAATAGTGAAGCCGGATGATGTCGTACTCGTAAAAGGTTCGCGCGGAATGCGCATGGAGGAAGTCATAAAGTGCTTTACCATCTCTTATATCCCCTAAGTGATTTTTGGTTCGGGTTTAATGTCTTCAGGTATATAACATTTCGGACCGCTTTCGCGGCTGTTACCTCGTTTTTACTGTGTGTACTTCTTGGGCCTTGGGTTATACGACTTCTCTCGCTGCACAAAGTGGGGGAAAAGACATCGAGACGCGATGCGCCTACTCTGGATAAATTCCACGGCCAAAAGACGGGCACGCCCACCATGGGCGGTATTTTAATAGTGGTTAGTATTCTTTTATCGACTCTTCTGTGGGCGCGCCTGGATAATTCTTATGTATGGCTGGCACTTGCTTCGACCCTATGGCTTGCTATAATCGGGTTTATCGATGATTATATAAAGCTTGTCCGCGAGGATGTGAGGGGGCTCAGGTCGATCACAAAATTTACAGGCCAAATAATAGTCGGTTTCATAGTCGCATTCTTTTTGTATATACCGGGGGAAGGAAGCAGTATTTTGTATTTTCCTTTTCTGAAAAAACTTGTCATAGATCTGGGAATATTTTATATACCGTTCGTGATCATTGTTATAGTGGGCGCAAGCAATGCCGTGAATCTTACCGACGGCCTTGACGGCCTTGCGATAGGGTGCATTGCCATGATAGCGGGTACTTACAGCGCCCTGAGCTACATTACGGGGAATTTAAATTTGAGCGGCTATCTGGGGGTACCGTTCATACCTCAGGCGGCGGAGATCTCGGTCTTTTGCGCCGCAATCGTCGGCTCAGGACTCGGTTTTCTTTGGTTCAATTCCCATCCCGCGTCAGTCTTTATGGGGGACACGGGCTCTCTTGCCCTCGGCGGGGCGATAGGCGTCGTAGCGGTACTCATTAAAAAAGAGATACTGCTGGCGCTTGTAGGCGGCGTATTTGTCGTGGAAGCTTTATCGGTAATTTTACAAGTCGCTTCGTTTAAACTGAGGAAGAAGAGAATATTTTTAATGGCGCCGCTTCATCACCATTTTCAGTTAAAAGGATGGGCAGAGTCCAAGATAACGATACGCTTTTGGATAGTATCTGCAATCCTCTCGCTTCTTACGCTCGCGTCACTTAAATTGATGTAATGGAAAGAAAGATGGATTTTAAAAATAAACGCGTAACGATAATAGGCCTTGCGGATAGTGGGTTTAGTGCCGCGAAACTTTTGAAGGCGCTTAAGGCAAAAGTACGCATCAGCGAATCAAAGGATACGCCCGAGGTGAGGGAAAGGTTAAGCCTTCTTGGCGGTATTGAATATGAAGTGGGCGGCCATACAAGGCAATTCATAACGAATACCGATATAATGGTGATATCGCCGGGAGTACCGCTAAATGCCGAGTGTGTAAGATGGGCGAGACAGAATAAGATACCCGTAATTGGCGAGCTTGAGCTGGGCAGCCTTTTCTGCCGCGCTCCCATAATTGCCGTGACCGGGACAAACGGAAAAAGCACTACATCGACGCTTATTCACGAAATACTTAAAGCGAATAATATAAAATCGTTTCTATTGGGCAATATCGGAACGCCGATATGCGAAGAAGCGTTAAAGGTAAAAGGGAATTCTGTAGTCTCTGTGGAAGTCAGCTCTTTTCAGCTTGAGGCGATAAAAAAATTCAGGCCGAAGGTAGCGGTCTATCTTAACCTGACCGAGGACCATCTTGACAGATACCGCGATATGGCCGAGTACCGAAAAGCTAAGTCCAGGTTATTTGAAAATCAAAAAAGGACCGATTACGCCGTATTAAATTATGATGACTCTGCGGTCAGGATGCTGGGGAAGAAGATAAATTCAAAAGTATTTTATTTCAGTATGAAAGAAAAGGTAAGGGGCATCTATCTGGACGGTGAAAAAGTGATGCTCAATTTAGCGAAGACCCCGGAGGAGATTTGCAGAAGAAGCGATATTACTCTCGCCGGCCGGCATAACGTTGAAAATGCGCTCGCATCCATACTGGCCGTAAAACTTATAAAAAAAGACGCGAAGATGCTGCCGGTTTTGACGGATTTCGCAGGGCTCCGGCACAGGTTTGAATTAGTCGCCGAATCCGGCGGCGTAAAATATATAGACGATTCTAAAAGTACGACAGTCGATAGCACGATAAAGGCGCTTAATTCGCTTTCCGGCGCTGTTATACTGATAGCTGGCGGCAGAGATAAAGGCAGTGATTATTCTCCCGTCAGAAAATGCGCGGATAAGTTGAAATGCATCATACTTATGGGAGAGGCGCGAAACAAGATAAGAAAAGACCTGGAGGGCTTATTAATGCCCATTAGAGAGGCAAGGACAATGAAAGACGCGGTCTCTTTAGCGAGGCAGATGTCCATAGAAGGAGATGCCGTTCTTTTATCGCCCATGTGTTCAAGTTTTGATATGTTCAGAGATTATAAAGAGAGAGGAGAGGTGTTTAACGCCGCAGTTTTGGATGAGCTCTATAGGATTCCGGAACCGGTACCTCTTTCATCACGATAATGAAAGACGATTTGCGGGATATACGAATAGCGATTTTGGTAGTTACGACGGCGCTTGTAGCATTCGGCGTAGTCATGATATATAGTTCAAGCACCGTTTATGCCTATGAAAATTTTCACGACAACTTCTATTTTCTTAAGCGGCATCTTCTCTCGCTTGTGCTAGGGCTTATATTGGCCATATATTTTATGCATGTAGACCTGCACGCCCTTAGAAGGTATTCACGGCCGCTCTTGCTTTTCGCGTTTTTACTTTTGGCCTTGGTCCTCGTACCGGGCATAGGTGCTTCAATAGGCGGGGCCAGGCGCTGGTTTAGGCTGGGAGGCATAAATTTTCAGCCGGTCGAGCTTGTAAAACCTATTTTATTGCTGTATCTGGCAGATTTTTTGGACAGGAAATCTGTAAAAGGTTACTCTCTTTTTGGCGTTTTTGTTCCGGCAATGCTCATAATAGGCGCTTTGAGCGGCCTTGTATTGCTTCAGCCCGACCTCGGAAGCTCTTTTGAGTTGGCGGCGTTGGGCGTACTTTTACTGTTTGTATATGGAGCCGATATACGGCATATACTAGTTATTTTCGCGGCCGGCATACCGGCATTCTATTATCTTGTCCTTTCGGTTCCTTATAGGGCGTCGCGGATACTCGCTTTTATCAATCCGTGGAAAGACCCAAAGGGTACGGGGTTTCAGATAATACAATCTTTTATCGCTCTCGGCTCGGGAGGGCTTTTGGGCGTAGGGCTGGGAAATTCAAAGCAGAAATTGTTTTATCTTCCTGAATCGCATACAGATTTTATATTTTCAATAATAGGGGAAGAACTGGGGTTTTTGGGCAGCTCGCTTATCGTTATTTTGTTCGCAGTATTCGTATGGCAGGGGATGGCGCTGGCATTTCGCAAGGATTCCGAATTTTCGAGGCTATTGGCTATGGGCATCTCCTCGACAATAGGCCTGGAAGCGGTGATAAACATAGGTGTGTCTACGGGCGTTTTGCCGACAAAAGGATTACCGCTGCCTTTTATGAGTTATGGGGGGACATCCCTCGTAGTACATTTGATTTTGGTTGCAATGCTTCTCAATATAGGGCGGGAAAATGTCAGATAAGCGCGAAAAGAAGCGAAAAAGGATAGTAATAGCATGCGGCGGTACCGCAGGCCACATATTTCCGGGGCTTACTCTGGCAGAAGAGCTCCTGAAGCGCTATAAAGATGATCTGAATATATCTTTTATAACTTCGGAAAATCTTCTGGCCAAACGCCTCCTTGAAGAAAGCGGGTACGATTTTTACACGCTGCCCGTAAAGGGCATAGAGAGAAGGTCCTTTGCCGGCAACGTAGATTTTATAAAATCGCTTTTTACGGGAGCCGTGAAATCGGCAGGCATCGTCTTTAGGGAAAAGCCGGATTGTTTTGTAGCTTTCGGCTCGTATGTCTCCGGGCCGCCTTTTGTAGCCGCGTCGCTCCTCAGGGTTCCGACTATAATACACGAGCAGAACATAACGATGGGAAGGGCAAACAGATTGATGCGCAACTTCGCGACAAAAGTCGCCCTGAGTTTTCCGTCGAGCGAAGAGCGGAAAAGGAAGAATATGGTGGTTACGGGAAATCCTATAAGACGCTCTGCCGCGAAGATAAGCGCGCGCGAGAAAGCGCTTAATCTTTTGGAGATGGATATATCCAAGTTTACGATACTCGTAATAGGCGGAAGCCAGGGGTCTCAAAGGATCAACTTAGTTCTACTGGATGTCTTTCGAGGGATGGACGAATTGCTGCGCCGGCGTATTCAGGTGATACACATATCGGGTGACAACGATTACGATATGGTCAGAGACGCGTATGAAAAGATCGGAGGCGTTTCTTACGGAGTGTATTCTTTTTTCAAGGATATGGGTACGGCGTATAGCGCCGCTGACGTAACTATAAGCAGGGCCGGGGCCTCATCTATATTTGAATTATGCCTGCATAAGATGCCGTCCATTCTAATACCATATCCCTTTGCCGGAGGCCATCAGGCGGATAATGCCAAATACCTTACTGATAGAAACGCCGCTATTATGATAGAAGAGAAGAATCTTTCTGCCGAATCGCTTAAGGCGGCTATTCTGCGCTTCTTGGAAGACAGCGCATTAAGGTACCTGATGAAAAAAAGGCTGGCTAATCTTTCCATGCGGGAGGCCGCGGAAAAATTGGCTGATGAAGTGGGTTTATTGGCGGGGCTTTCATGAAATTAAATTCGAATGAAAAAATACATTTTATAGGGATAGGCGGCATAGGGATGAGCGGCGTAGCCCGTATTCTTAATTTTACAGGCCGCGCCGTAAGCGGTTCGGATGTAAGGAATAGCAGCATCATAAAAGAGATGAGGAAAGAAGGCATAAAGTGCTTTATCGGCCACAAGAAAGAGAATATCACGAACTGCGATATTGCGGTATATTCCAGCGCAATCGATAACGATAATAGCGAATTGAAGGCCGCCCGGCGCAAGCGCATAAAAATAATGCACCGCGCCGATATGCTGTCCGAGATGCTCGCCGAAAAGCGGAGCATAGCGATCACCGGTTCTCACGGCAAGACCACAACAAGCGCTCTTACCGCGCTTGTATTTAAAGATGCCGGATTAGATCCGTCCGCGGCAATAGGCGGCGAGGTCCTGAATTTCGGTTCAAATATACTTTGCGGCAGGGGAGATTATTTTGTGGCTGAGGCCGACGAAAGCGACGGATCTTTTCTGAAATTTCGCCCCGACATCGCCGTTTTATTAAATATAGACAAAGAACACATGGACTATTTTAAGGATATAAATAACGCTTTGAATATTTATAAAAAATTTGCAGATAACGTGAAAACAGGCGGCGCTGTTTATTATAATAGCGACGACAGATACCTTAAAGACGTGCTGAAGAGTTATCGGGGGAAGAAGATTACCTTCGGCCTTAAGGGCAATCCAGATATAAAAGCATTCGACATAAAAGAGGAAGCGCTTAGCGTGCGCTTTCGGTGTTCTGTGCGAGGCAAGGAGATGCCGAATGTGCTGACTTTTCCGAAACCCGGCCGCCATAATGTCTTGAATGCCCTGGCAACAATCGCCGTCGCGCATGATGCGGGAATAGATTTTGAGAAGATAAAAGACAGTATAGGGCACTATAAGGGTACAAAAAGAAGGTTTGAGATAAAAGATACCCCTTCGGAGATAATGGTGGTAGAGGATTACGCGCATCATCCCACAGAGATAAAAGCGGTTCTCAGTTCGTGCAGATCGCTCGAAAGGAATCTTATAGTCGTCTTTCAGCCGCACCGCTACACAAGGACTAAAGAGCTATTTAAAGATTTTCTTAAGTGTTTCGGCGAGGCAGACCGGCTTATATTAACCGACATATATGCCGCGAGCGAAAAACCAATAAGAGGAGTTAGCGCTCGGCGGCTTTGCTCGGAAATTAAAAGACTGGGCGATAGTAGCGTAGAGTACCTGAAGAAAGAGGCGATAGTAAATAGGATTAAAGGTATTGCCAAAAAGAATGATATGATATTGATTTTGGGAGCAGGGGATGTAAATGAAATTGCATCCGAACTGGAAACTTTCTTCACTAAAAAAGGTATATTGTGATAACAGAATCACTGATAGATGTGAAAGATTTCGTAAAGGGCAGGGTACTCTATAATGAGCCGATGAAGAGGCATACCTCTTTCAAGGTAGGCGGGCCCGCCGAGATATGGATCGAACCGGACGATATTGATGATCTGCGAAGCTGCCTTAGCATGGCGAAAGAGCGGAATTTACCCGTACTTATAGTCGGCAGCGGGACTAATCTGCTTGTGCGCGACGAAGGCATAAAAGGCCTGGTCATAAGTATGACATCGCCGCGTTTAAAGAAAATATATCATGGCGATTTTAAAGTAGCGGTTTCATCTGCCGTTCAGACGAGAGAATTTCTCCACTTTTTAAGAGAGCATAACCTGAGCGGCCTTGAGTTTTTGGCCGGTGTACCGGGTACGATAGGCGGAGCGGTAGCCATGAATGCGGGCGTGCGCCATTATGCGAAAAAAGATACCTGGAATAGCGTCGGGGATTTTGTAGAAGAGGTAAAGGCCTACGATTTTGGCGGCAATAAACAGATCTTTTCGAAAAAAGAACTTAATTTCGGGTACAGGTCATCAAACTTAAGAGGCTTAGCGATAACAGAAATTAAATTTCGGCTCAAGAAGGATGATAAAGAAAATATTGCCGGAGAATGTAATAATTATTTAAGAAAAAAACAGACGGCTCAGGACCTGTCTTTGCCAAGCGCCGGATGCGTCTTCAAAAATCCGGAAGAAGCCGGTGTTTCCGCGGGGGAATTGATAGACCGGTGCGGACTTAAAGGCAGGCGTTCCGGCGGCGCGCTTATCTCGCCCAAGCACGCGAATTTTATAATCAATACCGGAAACGCAACATGCGGTGATATTATTGAGCTGATAAGTATCGCGAAAAGCGAAGTTAAAAAGAAGTTCGGGGTCGAACTCGAACCGGAGATAAAAATTGTATAACCCGAAGGGATTCGGCAAAGTGGCGGTTTTGGCGGGCGGGTCGTCCAGTGAGCGGGCAATATCGATAAGATCCGGCCGGGCAGTATACAAAGCCCTGAAGAAGGCCGGCTGCGATGTCGTCCGGGTGGACATTACAGGCGTCGGGGTGAAGCGCATTATTGATAAGCTGTCAGCCGATCTTATATTTTTGGCCTTACACGGCCGTTTTGGCGAGGACGGTACAATACAGAAGGTGCTGGAAAATATGGGGTTTCCGTATACGGGTTCCGGCGTCACGGCATCAAAATTAGCGCTTGATAAAATAGCGTCCAAAAAAATATTTGAAAAGCGTGGGATTCCGGTGCCGCCTTATAGAATTCTCGACAGGCGTAACGCGAAAAAGGCAAAGGGCTTTTTATATCCTCTTGTTGTAAAACCGCAGAACGAAGGTTCCAGCATAGGCTTATCCATTGTAAAGAGAAACGAAGAATTAAATGATGCTTTCAAAAGGGCCTTCCGGTACAGCGATAAAATAATAGTAGAGCGCTTTATCGAAGGGCGCGAGATAACCGTGGGCATTCTGGATGAAAAACCGCTCCCCGTCATAGAGATTGTACCCGGCAGAGATTTTTACGATTTTTACGCGAAATATAAAGACAAGAAAACAAAATACATGGTGCCGGCCTCTCTCCCGAGGCATATCTATAAAAGGGCGCAGAAGCTTGGGCTTTTGGCCCATAAAGCATTAAGGTGCCGGGATTTTTCAAGAGTGGATATGATCTTATCCGAGCGCGGCGATATCTTTGTGCTTGAGGTAAATACTATTCCGGGGCTTACGACAAGGAGCCTGCTTCCGAAAGCGGCAGGTTCTGCGGGTATAAGGTTTGATGAGTTATGTATGAAGCTTTTGGAACTCGCTCTTAAAAATAGAGGCGACAAGGATTGATTTTTTGTAAGGCATGAAATCTAAAAAGGCCTTAAGGGGAAAATTGCTGGGTTTGGCGATCTTTCTTTTGTTGCTCGCCGGATTTCTATGGTACGCGCATCTATTTTATACGACCTCGCCTTATTTTACCGTAAAGAAGATACTGCTGGCGGGAGATAAATCGACATCAAGCGTCGATTATAGCGAGATAGGCAAAATGGCCTACGGTAAGAATATATTCAAACTCGATTTGGGCGAAATCGGCGAATATATGCTTGATAATTACCGCGAGCTGAAGGCCATTCAGATAAGAAGGGCATTTCCCGATTCTATCCTTGTTGTCGCGCTTTTGCGCAAACCGGTGGCGCAGCTTCGCGAGGAGCGTTACTATCCCATCGATGAGGAATGTATCGTTTTATCGGATGTCAAAGATTCGCCGGATAAAGACCTGCCGGTCATAAGCGGCATAAGCGTCAATCTTCGCGAGGCGATGGGGAAGAAGATAGGTTCAAAATCGCTCAGGCAGGCATTAATATTGTTTAAATTTATCAAAGAATCTGGTATATTAAATAACCATATACTGCGAGAAATAAATGCCGGAAATATAAAGAGCATGTCATTTACTCTTGACGACGGCATGGAAATACGCATAGGCCATGAAGATTACGCCAAGCGCCTTCTAAGCCTGAAAGAAATATTGACCGATCCGAAGATATGGCTTTCGGATATAGGTTACATTGACCTCCGGTTCGGTGAACCGGTCATAGGTCCGAAATGGAAAAGATGAACAAGGAAAATATTATAACAGCTGTGAATGTGGGATCCTCGCGCATTACTGTCTGTATAGCTAATCTAGAATATGACGGCAGCATCGCTGTTGTAGGCCTGGGAAAAGCCGATGGCAAGTTCATGGGCAATAAGGGCGTGCTTGATATAGATGTTTTGAGTAACGCCATACGATACGCCTTAAAGGCCGCGGAACAGGAAGCAGGATTTGAAGTTACACAGGCCTTCGTAAGCATGTCTGGAGCGAATATAACAAACGAAAAGTCGAGAGGCATGGTCATGCTGGGTAAAAGGGGTGAGGAGATTTTCAATAGGCATATAAAAAATGTCCTTCGGGTTGCCGAGGCAGTGCCGCTTGGACTGGAAAAAGAGATAATACATTCCATCCCGCAGAGTTTCGTAGTGGACGGCCAGGACGGCATAAAAAATCCTCTGGGTCTGTACGGAGTAAAGATGGAGGTCGACGCGCTTCTCATCGCGGCAGATATGCCGTTTCTGCAGAACATAATAAAATGCCTGAATATAGCGGGCGTTGAACTTGAAGATGCCGTCTTCTCCGGTATTGCGACTGCCGCATGTGTATTTCCAAAGGAAAAGGAGCCGGGATGCATAATCTTACTCGAAGCGGACAATAGCTTTACCTCTCTCTCCGTATTTTTTAACGATGTCCTGCGAGGTATTGATGTATGCGGCGCAAACATCCTTCATGTTAGCGCCATGAAATCACTCGGCGAGAGCGCCGGAAAAATATGCGGCCCAAGGCCGGCTTCCAAAATAATAATTACGGGAAGTTCATTTCCGTCAGAGGATATTATAGAGAGATTGGAAGCGGCCTTCGGGGTGAGCGCCGAAATAGGATATCCCCGCAATATAAGAGGAAGCGCCCGCGACATAAACAATCCTGCCTATATAACAGCCATGGGCCTCGCGATTTACGGCGCCGAAAAACGGCTTGCCGAGATGCCGATCGCC
>JAHIPI010000076.1 GCA_018894435.1 Candidatus Omnitrophota bacterium
CTTTTTGAGACGGGTCAGCCGATGCACGCCTTCGATTACGATAAGATAAAAGGCAATGAAGTGATAATAAGACGCGCAGCGGAAGGCGAAAAGATACTTTCCATAGACAATATGACGCGAAAACTGGAAAAAGATATGCTCATAATCGCCGATAGCGAGCGGCCTATTGCTGTGGCCGGCGTAATGGGCGGGTTCAATACAGAAGTTTCGGCGGGCACGAAAAATATACTTCTTGAGAGCGCTTATTTTAATCCCGTATCCGTAAGAAGGACTTCCTACAAGCTGGCGCTTAGCTCTGAGTCCAGCTACAGATTTGAGCGCAGCGTGGATCCGGGTATGATTCTTCGCGCATCTGACAGGGCCGCAGTTCTTATTGGCGAAATATGCGGCGGCAAGATAGTGGAACTGCTTGATAAGGGGGAGAAGCCCGGCAAAGATAGGAACATCGAACTAAGAATAGAGCGCCTAAACAACGTATTAAACCTGAAGCTTACCGAATCCTATGTCAAAAAGGTGTTATTGGGCCTGTCGCTAAAACCGGTATCAAAGAAAAAAGGAGTTATCAAGCTCTCCATACCCAGCTTTAGGCAGGACATAAAATATGAAATAGATATCATTGAGGAAGTCGCGAGAATGTACGGCTACGACAGGATAGGCACAACCATACCCAAAATAATCCCGAACCCCCAAAGAAAGCCGTTTTTATGGCAACTAAAAACAAAGACGAGAGATATCCTTACCTCACTCGGCCTTAATGAGATTATGACATACGGCCTTACAAGTCAGGCGAATCTGCACAAGGCATTCGGCTTGGAAATGCCCGAAGCAATAGCCGTGAAAAATTATCTGAATGTAGACCAGGAACTGATGCGCCCGTCAATTTTGCCGGGCGTTCTCAGCGTTTTAAGCCGCAATATAAGCCGGGGCATAAAGGATTTAAAGATATTTGAAATAGGCAATGTATACGGGAAAAATTATCATTACGAAAGCGCGCATTTATGCATAGCCCTGACAGGACTTTTTTCCGACGATTGGCAAAGGGAAAAATCTCCGCTTACGTTGTTTGACCTAAGAGGAATTCTGGACACATTGTTCTCAGAACTTGGGATATCTCACGATAAGATTGAGATCGGAACGGGAAAAAGACCGCAGATATTTTACGACAAAAAGTATATTGGCTATTTCACAGCACTGGATAAAAAAGTTCTCGACGCATTCGACTTGACAGAAAGCGTCTTTTGCGCCGAGATAGATCTTAATATATTAAAGCACCACGCTAATCTCGAGAAGAAGTTCCGGGATATACCAAAATATCCTTCCATAAAAAGAGATATATCGTTAATAGCCCCTAAAGAAGTCACTTTCAAAAGCATTATTTCGCTTGTATCCCAAAAGAGCGCGGATTTAGTGGAGAATGTAGAGCTTCTTGACAGGTATTCCGGAAGACAGATACCCCAAGGACATCAGGGGCTCGCTTTTCGCATAGAGTACAGGGGAAGAACAAGGACTCTTACTTCGAAAGAGGTGGATAAGATCCATTTTGCTATCAGGGATTCTCTCGTCGAAAAATTAAAAGTAACACTGCGCTGACCCTTATTGGTTTCGCTTCTTCTTGAAATAACATTCCATATGTGATATACTTCCTTATAGAAGTTCCCTGCTTTGCGCGCGAGAAGAAAACGAAAAATCTGAACCAACAAATTTATAAAGGGAACCTAACTTCGTATATGGCACGCACGTCCCCCATGTAGTGGTAGCGCGGGGAAAGCGTAAAGTATGCGGGAGGGTGCCCACCTGTAATTAACAGGTTCACAGATTTGACGTTTCCACGGCACGGCGGGGACGTTATAAATTAACCCCACCGTTATTGGTGGGGTTAATTTTTTGCATAGGGATTGTTAACCAAAAATATACAATAGGTTGACAATAGGACTTTTCTGGTGGTAAAATAGGCCTTGTATGAGATTAAGGCCTTTATTTTTTATATTCTTATTAAGCATAATAGCGGTAAAGCCGTCGTGCTACGCGGCTGACGAAGCGGAATTGCCTCCCATAGTCATTACCCCCTCACGCATACCCGAAGAGACCCCTTTAAGAAGCGTCAGTTATATCAATTCAGGCGAATTCGATGAGGCCATAGGCTCTTCTATAACAGACCTTGTGAACGATCTGCCTTCCATTGACGTCAGAGAAAGAGGCGTCCGGGGGGTCCAGGCCGACCTGAATATCAGAGGCGCTACTTTCGAAGAGTCCATGGTCCTTCTTAACGGCGTAAGGTTCAATGACCCGCAGACGGGCCATCACAATATGGATATCCCTTTTACATCTATGGATCTTGAAAGCATAGAGCTTGTCCGCGGCGGGCAGAGCGCTCTTTACGGCCCCGATGCCTTCGGCGGCACCGTCAATTTTATTACGAAAAGGCCGGGAGAGCGCCGAGTAACTACCGCGTTCTCGATGGGCCAGAACGGCCTCTTTAGAGAAGCCGTCTCTATAACACAGCCCGTGAAGAACCTGAAGAACAGGGTATCATTCGAAAGGAGTGATTCTTCGGGATACAGGGGTAAAGAGACAAGCTTTCATATAACTACGTTTTCATTTGACTCGCTTTTGGAAACAGATGCCGGTGAGGTCGAGGTTATAGGAGGCTATTTATACAAAGATTTCGGCGCAAGCACCTTTTATTCGAGCCTCTATCCGAATGAGCATGAAATGACCGATACCAGAGCAGGCATGATAAGAATGAAATTCGAGGAAGGCATGGTTAGCGTAGAGCCGAAATTTTACTACAGGCGCCACTGGGACAGATTTATTCTCGATAATGACAGGCCGTTCTGGTATAGAAACACTCACAAGACATATACCTTGGGCAGTGATATTCAGACAACCGTCACCACGGATTTGGGCACGATCATTTTCGGGACAGAGCTTTCCTGGGATAAGATCGACAGCACAAATCTGGACAAACATAAACGAGACCGCGAAGCCGTATTTTTCGGCTACAATCATAAATTTCCTTCGGGTTTTTTAGTAAACGCTAATATAAGGACCGACTGGTTTTCGGCATTCGGATGGGAATTCTCGCCTCAGATAGGCCTCGGTTACAGCATAGATGATAAGATCGTATTGCGCAGCTCCGTTAACAGGGCTTACAGGATACCATCTTTTACAGACCTATATTATGTAGACCCCGGTAACATAGGCGACGCTAGTCTTAAGCCCGAAAGCGCCTGGTCTTATGAAGGCGGCATAGACTATAAAGACAAATTTATAACTATATCCACAACGGTCTTCAACAGAAACGGCAGAAACATCATCGATTGGGTGAGGGATTCCAAAGCCCAACCATGGCGGGCGACAAACGCGGGCAAGATCGACACATTTGGAGTAGAAAACCTCATTGAAATCAAACCGGGTGAAATCTGGAGGGGCATATCCATCGAAAAGGTATCGCTCGGTTACGATTTTATTAACTCAGATAAGAAATCCGGTACGGCAGCCTTCTCAAAATACGCGCTCGATTACCTCCGCCACAATTTTTCATTAGGCGTAACGGGCAAATTCCCTTTCGGCATAGAAGAA
>JAHIPI010000077.1 GCA_018894435.1 Candidatus Omnitrophota bacterium
CAAAGATAAGGCCCGCGAACAGGCTGAACTTGAACGCGCCAAACAAAAAGAATCTGAGCGCCAGCAAAAGATCGCGGCTGATAAAGCCAAAGAGGCCGCAAAAGAGCAGGCCCGCCTAGAGAAAGAAAAGCAGAAGGCCGCTGAGAAAGCCGCGAAGGAAGCCGAGCTCCAAGCCAAAAAGAAATCCGAATCCGACAAGAAGGCCTCGTTCGAAAAGTCTAAGCAAGATAAAGAAGCCGCTCGCCAGGCAAAACTTGACGCCAAAAAGAAAGAAGCCGAGGCAAAGAGACAAGAGAAGCTTGCCAAAAAGCAAAAGCGGGAAGAAGAAAGAAAGCATAAAAGAGAACTTAAAAAACAGAAAAAGCAGCAGGAACAGACATTGGAAAAGAAGGCCGAAGAACAAGAAGAGCTGGAGAAAACGCGAACAGAGGAAGAGGAAAAACTTAGGAAGGCAAAGGAAAAGGCAAAGAAGGAAGCAGAGAGGCGCGCTGCCCTGGAAAAGTCCAAGGAAGAAGAAGCGCGTGCCAAAGCTCTTGCCGAACAGGTTGGGCTTGAAAAGGAAATAGAAGGAGCCGAAGAGCTTGAGAAAGAGGAAAAGGAAGAGGGCAAGGTATTGACGGCAGAAGAGGCGGAAAAGCGTGCCGCAGAATCTCAAGATATAAATGATTTGAGAAAACAGGCCGGTCAATTATATAGGGAAGCCAGGTACGAAGAAGCAGAGACCCTGTATACCAAGGCAAGGGATATTGCAAAAGCAAAAAGAGAAGAGATGATAAGAAAGAAGAAGGCCGAACGCGCGAAAGAAGAGTTAGAAAAATCCCTCCGGACTCGCTAACATCCCCATTTTTATTGACTTGGCTTGCCAACTTATGATAACATAATGCTCTATGAAGCGTAAGCCATACCGTTTTTTTCTTTATCTTTTACTAGAATGCAGTAATATAATTATACTCTTATTACCATATAGGGTCATCGTTTTTCTAGGAGGGTTTTTCGGTGGGTTGTCGTATTATTTTTTGCCTAAATACCGCAATATAGCGCTGGAAAACCTCCGCCTCGCCTTTAAGGACGAAAAAAGCGAAAAAGAAATCAGAGACATAGTAAAAGGTGTATTCCGCAATCTCGGCATGACCGGAGTTGAATACGCAAGTTTACGCAAGTTTAACAGAAAGAGTGTAAAGCGCATCTTGACGGAAGAAGGCGCCAATACTTTCAAAAAAATACTTTCGGAAGGTAAAGGATTAATCGCCATCAGCAGTCATTTTTGTAATTGGGAGATGGCTGCCGTTTGTACGTCCGCGTTTGATCTGGACGTCAGCGTGATAGCGCGCAGGGTGTATTATCCGCCATATAATAAGTTTCTCGTCTCGCTGCGGGAATCGCAGGGAGTCAAAACGATATATCGGGACGACAAGAATGTATTAAGAAAATCACTCGCGGTGGTTAGATCTAACGAAGTGTTGGCCATAGTACCCGATCAGGACGTAGATAGTGTCGACGGTGTTTTTGTGAATTTCTTCGGACGTCCCGCCTACACGCCGTCAGGGCCCGTCGTAATGGCTATGCTTTCGGGGGCGCCGATTGTGGTATCTGTAATCGTGCGAGACGGCGGTAAATTCAGGCTTGTTACCAGCGATCCTATATATATTCAAAAAAGCGGCGATAGGAAAAAGGATATTATTAAATACACTCAACAGTGGACCGACATTCTTGAAGAATATATCCGCAGATATCCGTATTACTGGGTATGGATCCACAAAAGGTGGAAGACGCAGCCAAAGGTGAACAGTGTATAAAAAATTGCTTATTTTATCGGCTACTATTGTTTTGGCGCTGGCAGTAAGCGCGTGCGCAAAGAAACCGGAAGCGCCAAAAGTCGAAAAGCCGGCCGTAGTAACGCCGAAAAAAACAGCCGATAAAAAACTCGCGCCCGCAAAAGACCTCCCGGCGATTCCGGAAGATGCCAAAGCAGACATTAATATAACCGGACTGGATAACGAGCAGAAGATCTTATCATTCGATATGACCGGCTACACAAAAGACGGCCAGAGAAAGTGGGCCATTAAGGGCGAATCCGCCGATATAATGTCAGAGACGGTCGAGCTCAACAATATAGAGGCGGATACTTACGATGAGGACAGGACCGTAAAGCTTGAGGCCGATAGCGGTACTTATGATAAGCATAGCGGCGGAGTCAAGCTGGAAGAGAACGTGGTAGTCACTACTTCAGACGGTATAAAACTTACCGCGGATTGGTTTGAGTGGGATTCAAAGACAAACATCGTGACAAGCGACTCTAAAGTAGAAGTAAGAAAAGACGATTTATATGCCTGTGGCATGGGCGCATCTGCCAGCGCAAAGAGCAAAGAGGTCCGATTAAATCGGGATGTGCTGGTAAAGCAGGGAGATATAACGGCCACTTCAAAAGGGCCGCTCCACATAGATTACAGTAACAAAAAAGCGTCGTTCACCGACAAAGTGAAAGTGGTGGACCCGAGGGGCGAGCTTACGGCAGACCGCCTTGATATATTTTTCAATACAGAAACCAAAGAGATAGAGAGAATAGTCGCAGAAGGTTCCGTTGAGCTCAAACGCGGCTCCAACATTGCCAAGGGCCAGAAGATAACCTATACGCCCGAAGACGGAAAAGCGATTCTTACGGGAAATCCGGAGATCTATATCTATTCCGAAAAGGATATGCAAGATGCATTTATTGGAAATTAGGCAGCTTTCAAAATCGTACGGCGGCAGAAAAGTCGTGAATGGCGTGGAAGTCAATATAAAACACGGCGAGATCGTTGGGCTCCTGGGCCCCAACGGCGCGGGCAAGACCACGACATTCCATATGATAACCGGATTGGTAAAACCGGATGCCGGCGAGATATTTTTTGACGAAGAGAATATAACGCATCTTTCAATGCACGATCGTTGCGCGAAAGGTATAGGCTATCTTTCCCAGGAGCCGTCGGTCTTCAGGAAATTATCCGTCGAAAATAATATAATGGCGATACTCGAGACGCTTCCTATTCCGATGAAAGAGCGGAAAAGGCGCCTTGAAATCCTTTTGGGAGAATTGAATATAACGTATCTAAGGAAAAATAAGGCCTATACGCTTTCCGGCGGCGAACGCAGGCGCCTTGAGATAACGCGCGCGCTTGTGACGAGCCCTCTATTTGTCCTTCTTGACGAGCCGTTCAGCGGGATAGACCCTATAGCAGTTTTTGAATGCCAGCAGATAATATCGGAACTTAAAGAGCGGGGCATAGGAGTTTTGCTTACCGACCACAATGTCAGAGAAACGCTGGCGATAACGGACCGCTCATACATTATGGCGGAGGGCAGGGTCCTTATATCCGGAACCGCCGAAGAACTTATAAGTTCGCCCACGGCAAGGGAGATATATCTGGGCGAGCGTTTTAGGATGTGAATGAGCACATAACTTACGGAGCTCTCATTTATGTCGCGGCGACATAAGTTATAAGTGCGAATTCATCCGCCGAAGCTGAACGCGGAAGCAATTCAGCGAAGGCGGATAAAGGAGCGCGATGAAATATAAGATCACAAAAAATGAAAAAACAGAAAAGGTAATAGAGGTACATATACCAAAAGAGATGGTCGGGGAGGCGCTTCGGAAGATTTATTCAGATATATCAAAAACCGCCTCTATCCCCGGTTTCAGGGCCGGTAAAGCGCCGCCCGAAATTATCAAACAGAAATTCAAGAAAGAGGCGCATGAGGAGGTAATGAGGAACCTTGTGGCAGATTCTTTTACAAAAGCGGTGAAGGAATCAGATATAAAAGCCCTCGGCTCGCCCGAGATATCCGACCTGGAATTTGAGGAAGATAAGGGACTGTCCTATAAGGCCAAAATTACCGTTAGGCCGGAAGTAAATATAAAGCTCTACAAAGGCCTGGAATTAAAGAAAACCGATACTGAGGTCAAAGAGTCCGACGTAGATGCCTATGTTGCCAATATCCGCGAAATGGGCGCTAAATTCGAGACTAAAGAAGGAAAAGCCGTGAAGGGTGATTATCTCATATGCGACATGGATTGTTATGTGGAGGAAAAATTCGTAGAAAAGAAAGAGAATGCCTGGCTTTACGCGAGCGACGATTCATATATTCCCGGTAAAGAACTGGAAGGGCTTGGAGTAAACGATGAGAAGGGCATAGAGAAGGACCTTCCGAAGGAATATTCCAAGTCGGCGCTTGCGGGAAAGAGGGCAAAGTTTCATATAAAGGTCAAGGAGCTAAAGACGAAAACACTGCCCGAGGTGAACGACGAATTCGCAAAATCGATGGGCAAGTTTCAGAATATGGCAGAGATGAAAGAGGCGGTAAGAGAGAATTTAAGGCAGCATAAAAAAGTGGAAGAGAGGCGCAGCCTTGAGCATCAGGCGCTGGCCATATTGGACAAATCGGCGGCCTTTGATGTGTCGCAATCCATAGTGGAGAGGCACCTTGACCGGCTGACGGAAGAGCGAAAGGCGCGTCTTAAGAGGGAAAAACATACTGACGATGATATAAAGTCAAAAGAGCCCGAGATAAGAAAGAGGCTGAAGGACGAGGCGGCCAAGCAGGTGCGCTACTATTTTATATTGGACGAGATAGCAAAGAGGGAAAATGTAAGAGTGAGCGAGGACGAACTTGAAGCCGCATTTGGCGAGATAGCGCAATCATCCAACCATTCCGCGGAAGAAGTAAAGAAATATTACAACGAGAATGATCTGGTGGACGATCTCGCCGTTGAAATAAGGCAAAAGAAGGTATTTGATTTTATTATAGCGAATGCTGTTATTAGCTAAAAAAAGGGGACAGGCTACTTTTTCGGAATAGCCTTTCTCTTCGAAAAAGTAGCCTGTCCCCTTTTTATACGAAACGGAGGTCTATATGAGCATATTAATACCAATGGTTGTGGAGCAGACGGGAAGAGTCGAGCGGGCATACGATATATATTCGCGCCTGCTTAAGGACAGGATAGTATTTATCGGTACGGTCATAGATGACAATGTCTCTAATATAGTGATCGCGCAGCTTTTATTCCTGCAGATGGAGGACCCCGATAAAGACATAAGCATCTACATCAACACTCCCGGCGGGGCTGTCACAAGCGGCCTGGCTATTTATGATACGATGCAGTTTATGAAACCCAATGTCTCGACATACTGTGTCGGGCAGGCGAGCAGCATGGGGGCGCTTTTATTGACAGCCGGCACAAAGGGCAAAAGATATGTCCTGCCGCACGCGCGCATTATGATACACCAGCCATGGGGCGGAGTGGAAGGCGTCGCCGCTGATATAAGCATACACGCGAAGGAGATACTGAGGCTTCGCGAGAGGATAAACGAGTTACTGGCTCAGCACACCGGCCAGAGCGTCGAGAGAATAGCAAAAGACACCGACAGAGATTATTTCATGACAGCCGAAGAAGCCAAGACATACGGCCTGGTCGACGAGGTTATTAGGAAAAAATAAAACAAATGCTGAAAACCGCCGCAATAAAGGATATAAAGACTGACACGGTGCCGCTTTTACCCCTGCGGGACATCGTTGTCTTTCCCAATATGGTGGTCCCCCTTCTAGTAGGCAGGGCGCGTTCCATAAAAGCGCTTGATGAGACTATGTCGACGAACAAGCTCGTCTTTCTTGCCACGCAGAAAGACCTTCACATAGACGAGCCCGAAGAAGAAGAGATATACAAGATCGGCACGGTGGCCGAGGTGCTTCAGCACCTTAAGCTGCCGGACGGATCGGTAAAATTACTTGTCGAGGGAAAATTCAGGGCGCGGATAAAGAAGTTTATTTTCACCAAAGAGTTCTATAAAGCGCAGGTTGAAAGCATAGAGGCGGAGTGCAGGAAAACAATAGAAATAGAAGCGCTCATGCGCTCGCTTAAGAGCCAATTCGAAGAATATGTAAAGCTCAATTCAAAATTATCAGGAGAGATCCTATCGGGCATATTGATGGTTGAGGACCCGGTAAAATTGGCCGATATGATATCTTCCAATCTCACGCTGAAGATCCAGGATAAGCAGAACCTCCTCGAGATAACAAACCCCAAAGAGAGAATGGAGCAGGTAGCGCGGATTATCAATGCCGAGATCGAGATATTAAAGGTCGAAAAGAAGATAATGTCCAATATAAAAAGGCAGATAGAGAAATCCCAGCGCGAATATTTTCTGAACGAACAACTGAAGGCCATAGAAAAGGAATTGGGCGGCAGGGACGGCCTCCGTTCTGAAATAGGAGATTTAAAAGAAAAGATTGCCAAGGCGCTCATGCCCAAAGAAGCCGAAGAGATTACCGAAAGAGAGCTTGACAAGCTCTCAAAGATGCCCTCGCTTTCGCCGGAAGCGACTGTAGCCAGGAATTATGTTGACTGGCTTGTCAGTTTGCCGTGGTCGGCCAAGACAAAGGATAATCTCGACATAAAGAATGCCGAAAATATCTTAAACGAAGACCATCACGGGCTTTTAAAGCCGAAAGAGCGGATTCTTGAATATCTTGCGGTGAGGAAATTGTTAAGTTCGCCCAAAGGACAGATATTATGTTTTGCGGGTCCGCCCGGAGTCGGAAAGACGTCTTTGGCAAGGTCCATTGCCCGCGCATTGGACAGAAAGTTTGTAAGGATTTCACTGGGCGGCATCAGGGATGAGGCAGAGATAAGGGGGCACAGGCGCACTTATATAGGCGCGCTCCCCGGCAGGATAATACAATCGATGCGAAAGGCAGGGGCAAAGAACCCCGTATTTTTGCTGGATGAAATAGACAAGATGTCCATGGATTTCCGGGGCGATCCGACAAGCGCCCTTTTAGAAGTGCTGGATCCCGAAGAAAATAAGACCTTCAGCGACCATTATCTTGAGGTCAATTTTGACCTCTCCGAAGTAATGTTCATAACCACATGCAACATACAATATAATATTCCGCTTCCGCTTCAGGATAGGATGGAGATAATAAAGATAGCCGGCTATACTGAATATGAAAAATTTAATATAGCTAAAATCCATCTGATGGCGAAACAGATAAAAGCGCACGGACTCGGAGATTCGAATCTCAAGATCAACGATAAGGCGTTATTGGATATAATAAATCGATACACTAAAGAAGCCGGCGTAAGGGAGCTTGAAAGGCGCATCGCCGAAATATGCAGGAAAGTAGCGAAAGAAGTCGTTGAAAGCGAAAAGAGCGTAGCGATAAAGATCACGCGCAAGAACATACACAGGTATCTTGGCCCGCCAAAATACCTGGACAGCGAGGCGGCAAAACACGACGAAGTAGGTGTTGCCACCGGCCTTGCGTGGACAGAGCTTGGCGGAGATATAATGAATATAGAGACATCTCTCATGAAAGGGAAAGGCAATCTTATATTGACGGGTTCACTCGGCGAGGTCATGCAAGAATCGGCGAAGGCATCGCTTACGTACATAAGGTCGAATGCGAGAATGCTGGGGATAAAAAACGGCGGTAGCCTTAGTAAAGTGGATATACACATACATGTTCCCGAGGGCGCTATCCCGAAAGACGGGCCTTCGGCAGGCATAACGATGGCGACCGCTCTTATATCGAGCTTTACCAAGCGGCCCGTAAAGCGCGGTATTGCAATGACGGGCGAGATAACGCTGCGCGGGAAAGTCCTTCCCGTAGGCGGGATCAAGGCAAAGTTTTTGGCCGCCCATCGTGCCGGCATAAACAGTATTATATTTCCAAAGGAGAATAAAAAGGATATAATAGATATTCCTAAGAATATATTAAGAAAACTGAAGCTTATCCCGGTTGAGAATATGGATGAGGTGCTTAAGGTGGCATTGAAAAACTAAAGATTGGGGTCAGACCCTGATTATGTAAACTACGTAGTTAACATAACGAGGGTCTGACCCCAAGAAGCGGAGGAATAGATGAAAAAGACGTATGTGATGGCGCCGGGGCCGACTATGGTGCCCGAAGAGGTTTTGCTGGAAATGGCGAAACCTATGATCCACCACAGGACTTCGCAGTACAAGGATATTTTCAAAAAAGCGAACGATGGCCTTAAGTATGTGCTTAAGACCACAAACGATGTCTTCACCCTTACCTCAAGCGGCACAGGCGCGATGGAGACAGCTGTTGTAAACCTTCTTTCGAAAGATGATACCGTCATAGTAGTAAGAGGCGGTAAATTCGGCGAGAGATTCGGGGAGATATGCCAGGCATACGGCGTTAAAGTTATCCCAATAGATGTTGATTGGAGCCGGGCCGTTGACCCTGAGTTGGTAAAGAAGGCACTGGCCGAAAATAAAAATGCCAAAGCGGTGTTTGCGACATTGTGCGAGACATCGGCGGGCACAAGGCCCGATATAGAAGCGCTCGGCAAGATCGTTGCGGCCACAGACGCTGTTTTGGTGATAGACGCTATAAGCGGACTTGGCGCCGACAATCTCGAGACGGATAAATGGAACGTGGATGTTGTATGTTCGGGTTCGCAAAAAGGCCTGATGTTGCCGCCCGGCCTGGCATTTATAAGTATGAGCAAAAAGGCGATGGCAATGGTTGCGAAATCCAATCTGCCTAAGTTCTATTTTAGTATAAAAGAATATAAGAAGGCGCTCGATAAAGACGATGTGCCGTGGACTCCTGCCATAAGCCTGGTGAGAGGGCTTTGCAAGGTCATCGATATTATGAAAGAAGAAGGCATTGATAATATCATAGCGCGCCATGCCAGATTAGCGAATGCCACAAGAGAGGCTGTAAAAGCCATGGGCCTCAAACTTTATTCAACAAGCCCATCAAATGCCGTTACGCCGGTAATTGTGCCGGAAGGCATTGACGGCGAGGCTCTAGTCAAAACGATGCGCACGAAATACGGCGTTACTATTGCGGGCGGACAGGCCGAGCTTAAGGGAAAAGCATTCAGGATAGCGCATCTCGGTTACATGGTGGAATTTGATACTCTGACCGCGATAGCGGCGTTGGAAATAGTACTTAAAGAGATGGGATATAAATTTACAGTCGGCAGCGGAGTGGCCGCGGCCGTAAAAGCGTTGGCATAATTAAATAAGGGAGAACGAAAATGCCGGTTATAAAGATATTAATAAGCGATCCGCTTTCCGCGGAAGGTATAAAGATTCTTGAAAAGGAAAAGGATTTCAGGGTAGACGTTAAACAGAAACTGCCGCCAGAAGAGTTAAAAAAGATAATAGGAGAGTATAACGCCCTTATAGTCAGGAGCGAGACTAAGGTTACCGCCGATATAATATCGAGCGCCGATAACCTAAAGATAATAGGAAGGGCCGGCGTCGGTTTGGATAATGTCGATGTTGAGGCAGCGTCAAAAAAAGGCATCATCGTTATGAACGCCCCCGCCGGAAATACGATATCTACGGCCGAACATACCATGAGCCTCATATTAGCCATGTCGCGCAATATAGCGCAGGCCAATATGTCCATGCGCGAAGGTAAGTGGGACAGGAAGAAGTTTATGGGAACCGAGCTTTACAATAAGATCCTCGGCGTGGTGGGGCTTGGGAGAATTGGGACCGAGGTTACGAAACGCGCGCTCAGTTTCAAGATGAAGGTAATGGTATATGATCCTTATCTTTCGGAGGAAAAGGCGAAGAAGCTCGAAGTAGAACTTACTGACCTCGCAACTGTTTTAAAGAACGCGGATTACATAACAGTCCATACGCCGCTTACGAGCGAAACCAAGCACCTAATAAGCGAAAAGGAATTCGGCATGATGAAGAAGGGCGTAAGGGTGGTGAACTGCGCCCGCGGAGGGATTATCGACGAAAAAGCGCTTGAGGCGGCACTTGCCTCGGGGCATGTCGCGGCTGCAGCGCTCGATGTCTACGAAAAAGAACCGCCGCCGCCGGATAGTACGCTTATGAAGATGGCAAATGTCGTGGCGACGCCGCATTTGGGCGCTTCCACCGAAGAGGCGCAGGTGGCCGTTTCTATAGATATCGCGGAATCCATCAAGGACGCATTACTGAATAAAGGCATACGCAACGCCGTCAACGTGCCGTCAATAGATTCCGAGATGATGAGAAATCTGCAGCCGTACCTTAACCTTGCGGAGAAGATAGGGCTTCTGCAAAGCCAGTTAGGGGAAGGCCATGTCCGTAAGATCAAAGTAAAATATATAGGGGATGTCACCGGCTACGATATCACTCCCATTACCATGGCGCTTGTAAAGGGCATTCTTTCGCCCATACTGCAGGAGACCATAAATTATATGAACGCGCTTCTTATCGCAAAGAACCGCGGCATTGAAGTGGCGGAATCAAAAACTACGGAGATAATAGACTTTGCCAATGCCATAGCGGTTACGGTAGAAACACAAAAAGGCACAAATCTGATAATGGGTTCGCTCTTTACAAAGACAGACCCGAGAATAATAAGAATAAATAATTTCTATGTGGACCTTGTGCCCAGAGGCCATTTGGTTTACATATCCAATAAAGATCTTCCCGGGGTAGTAGGCGAGATAGGGACTATTTTGGGCAAAAACAATATAAACATAGCCGGTATGACGTTCGGCCGCATAAATCCGGCCGGGGATGCCATAACAGTGCTCAATATAGACAGCGCGCCGAGTGAAGACGTTATGAATAAACTGCGCAAGGCCAAAAACATAAACGAAGTGAAAGCGATCGAGCTTTAAAAATTAAGGGGACAGGCTACTTTTTCAAAAGCCTGTCGGCAGAAAAAGTAGCCTGTCCCCTTTTACGCAATGGAGTAAGACATATGAAGAAAACGAAGACTAAAACCAAAAGCAGTACTCAAAAAATAATACGCCTTATCGATGTTACAAATAGAGACGGAGTCCAGACATCGAGGCTCGGGCTGGCAAAACTCGAGAAGACGATGCTCAATCTCTACCTCAATGAGATGGGCGTGCACCAGAGCGAATTCGGCTTCCCTGTGACACGGCACGAGACGAATTATCTCAATGCGAACCTTGAGCTTGTGAAGATGGGCGTCTTGAAGCCCATGATACTGAGCGGATGGGTGAGAGCGATAGTTGGGGATGTTGAAAAGGCGACTACGATGACTAAGGTTGAGCATCTTAACCTTTCCATTTCTACATCAGACCAGATGCTTTATCACAAATTTAAGGGCAAATTATCAAAAGATGACATAGTAAAGGAAATGACAGATGCTGTTGACCTCGCAAGGGCCAAGGGCATTAAGACCATAGGGGTAAATGCGGAGGACGCATCCAGGTCTGACATGGATTTCCTGATAAAATTTGCCCAAGGGGCCAAAGAGCATGGCGCAGACAGGATACGCTACTGCGATACTCTCGGCTATGACGATCCGTTTACTATTTATAAGAGGATAAGGTTATTGGCGGCAGAAGTCGGTATCCCGATAGAGCTGCACTGCCATAACGATCTTGGCATGGTAGTGGCGACAAGCGTTGCCGGCGCAAAGGCAGCCATAGACGGCGGCGTCGACGCTTATATAAATACGACGGTAAACGGCATGGGCGAGCGGGCCGGAAACGCGGATCTCGTCAGTGTGATTTTAGCGATCAAATATTCAAGCGGATTCATGGACAAGTATGTCCTTGACCCGAGGATAAAGCTGAACTGCGCCTGGAGGATAGCAAAATTTGCTTCATACGCCTTCGGGATACCCATACCCGTAAATCAGGTGGCGGTAGGCTCAAACGCATTCGCGCACGAGTCCGGCATACATGCCGACGGCGCCCTTAAAGACAGACGTAATTACGAACTTTACGATTTTGAGGAACTGGGAAGAGGCGAGGCGGAGATCATAGATACCGGCAGGATGATCACGGCCGGAGAATATAGCGGCATAAAAGGATTCCGAAATGTCTATGATAAACTCGAAGTGAAGTTTAAGGACGAGAAAGAAGCCACAAAGATCCTTGAACTTGTAAGGTATGCCAACGTTCATACCCAGAAGCCTCTTACCAATGATGAACTGAGATTTGTGGCAAAGTATCCCGATATCGCCAAAAAGATATTCACAATGACACCGTAGGAAATATGCGTAAGATATTTATTTTCTGGATAATATTTCTGGTTATACTGGCTATAGGTATTTCTCTGGCATTATGCAGCAAGATTGCCTTGAGGAGAGAAGAGCGAAAAGCCGAGAAATTGAAAAAATCTATTATTTCGCGGCCTTCTCGTGTACCGGATATGCCTACAGCGGGAGATAAGACCGAAGTCGAAATCGTACCGCTGGTATCACCTTCTTTAGATGATATGCCGTCCTCAGAAGACATACCGGTGCAGATCAACACTAATTCTCTGGAGATTGATATACCAGCGGGGCAACCGTTGATTCCGACCGAGAGCGAAGAACCCGAGGAAGAAGAACACGAGGAAAAGGAATAGTATGCCAAACACAGTACTTATAGGAGCGCAGTGGGGAGATGAAGGGAAGGGTAAGATAATAGACATCCTTTCCGAAAAATCGGACGTTATAATACGGTTTCAGGGCGGTAATAACGCCGGACATACTGTTGTTATAGACGAGGAAGAATTTATCCTTCATCTTATCCCGTCAGGCATATTGCACAAGGGGAGAGTATGCGTTATAGGTAACGGCGTTGTGGTAGACCCCGAAGCGCTTCTAGAAGAGATAGAAATGCTCAAAAAGCGGGATATAGACGTTGACAGGTCTCTCATAATAAGTGATCAGGTGCACGTCATATTTCCCTATCATAAGCTGCTTGACGAATTGCGCGAGCAGAAGAAAAAAGCGGATAAAATAGGCACTACGAAAAGAGGCATAGGCCCATGCTATGCCGACAAAGCCTCACGGTGCGGCATAAGAATGACGGATCTTCTTAATCCGGAGAAATTTAAAGAGAAATTGAAATTCAACATAGACGAAAAAAATGCGATACTGCGTACGCTCTACAGCCACAGCGGTTTTTCATTGGATGATATGTATCACAAGTATACGGACTATGGCAAAAAGGTATCCAAATATCTGCAGAATGTACCGCTTTATCTTAATACCGCTATAGAAAAGGGCAAATCTCTTCTTTTTGAAGGCGCTCAGGGCACGCTTCTTGATATAGACCACGGGACTTATCCTTATGTTACTTCCTCGAGCGCCACTGCCGGCGGCGCATGCACCGGCACGGGTGTAAGCCCGATAAATATAGATAAAGTCGTAGGCGTGGCAAAGGCGTATACCACGAGGGTTGGAGAAGGGCCTTTCCCGACGGAATTCGGGCCGGAACTTATGAATAAAATACGCAAAAAAGGAAAGGAATTCGGCGCTACCACCGGCAGGCCCAGAAGATGCGGCTGGCTTGATGCTGTAATATTGAAACACGCGGTCATGATAAACGGGATTACGGAGCTGGCCTTGACCAAGCTGGACGTCCTTGACGATACAGATACCATCAAAGTCTGCGTGGCGTATAAATGCGGCGGTAAGACCCTGAAAAATTTTCCCGGCAACATGGAGACGCTTTCGGCCTGCGAGCCGGTTTATGAAGAACTGCCGGGATGGAATGCCGATATAAGCGCGATTACAAAATATAGGCAGTTACCCGGCAAAGCGCGAAAGTATATCGCTTATATCTCTAAGCTTGTAAATAGAAAGATAAGCATGGTTTCCGTCGGTTCAGAGCGAAAACAGACATTGATACGGGTTTAGGAAAAAGGGGACAGGCTACTTTTTTCTGAGTGGCTCGTCTTAACATAAAAAAGTAGCCTGTCCCCTTTTTTAAAAAATATGCAAGATATCCCCGCACACGTAGCCATAATAATGGACGGAAACAGGCGGTGGGCACGTTTGCACAAATTGCCCCTAACGGCAGGTCACGTCGAAGGCGTAAAAGCGGTCCGTAGAGTCCTGAATGCCGCTCCGGATGTGGGAATAAAAATACTTACCCTGTATGCCTTTAGCACGGAGAATTGGAAGCGGCCAAAAGAAGAAATCAGCGCCCTTTTGGGGTTTTTGGAACATTATCTGGATACCGAATATAAAAACCTGATGGATAAGGGCGTAAGGTTTGACACGATCGGCAAAATAGATAAATTTCCGGCTGCTCTCCGCCGGAAGATAAATAAAGTCAGAGAGCTGACCAAGCATAATTCACGCCTCGTTTTGAATCTAGCCCTTAACTATGGCGGCAGAGATGAAATATTGGAAGCAACCCGCCGCATAGCCGCCGATGTCAAAAAG
>JAHIPI010000078.1 GCA_018894435.1 Candidatus Omnitrophota bacterium
GCCGGGCTTTATAAAATAGATATCGCTTATAGAAAAGATCATGATAAGAAGTATGACAAAGCCAACCAAAATAAATATACCGACCTTTACCTCAAATGACATCTCTTTAGTATTCATTTATAACTCCTTTTATAATTGTGTCTTGACCGGCTCTTTTTCTGTTATGGGCCCGACCGCCGCACCGGTTATAAATTGTTTTACTACCGGGTTTTTTGTGTTCTTTATCTCGTCGGGAGTGCCGATTTCTATGATCTTGCCTTCATAAAGCATGGCTATCCTGTCCGCTATCTTATAAGCGCTTACCATATCGTGCGTAACGGCGATAGAAGTTATCTTTAATTTGTCGTGCAAAGTAACTATCAGGTCATTCACGGCATCGCCCATTATTGGGTCGACCCCCGTAGTCGGCTCGTCATACATGATTATTTCGGGATTTACGCATATTGCCCGGGCAAGGCCCACTCTTTTTCTCATGCCGCCCGAAAGTTCTGCGGGCTTCAGATTCTCTATGCCGCCTAAATCTACATGCCCAAGGCATTCCGCCACCCTCTTTTCTATTTGTGAACTGCTGAGGGCCGAATGCTCATACAATGCAAATCCGACATTCTCCCCTACCGTCAATGAGTCAAAAAGCGCCGCCCCCTGAAAGAGCATGCCGAATTTCATCCTGAATTCATTCAGTTCCTTTTCGCTCAAACGCGTGATATCCACGCCGTCTATTATTACCTGCCCGGAATCCGGCTTCATTATGCCTATTATATGTTTAAGAAGGACGCTTTTGCCGGTACCGGAACGGCCGATGATGACCATCGTCTCGCCTTTTTCGATATTAAGGTTAGTATTATCTAAGACGACGTGGTCTCCGAATGCCTTGCATAAATTTATAATTTCAATCATATCTTCACACCTTAAACGCAAAATAAAACATGGCCGTGATAAAGCAATCGGCCGCTATTATCATTATGAAACTTATTACTACGGCCTGAGTCGTCGATTTTCCGACACCTTCGGCGCCGCCTTCGGTCCTCATGCCCTGAAAACATGCCACGATGGCTATTATTATACCAAAGACAACCGATTTTATTAGTCCTGTGAATACATCCTTAAAGATAAGCGGCTGATATGTCATCCGCATATACATCCTTGGAGTTATATTAAGCTTAAAAACACCTATTATGTAACCGCCAAATATGCCGATCATATCGGCGTATATTGTCAAAAGAGGCAGCATTATAAAAAGCGCCAAGAACCTCGGCACTACAAGATACTTTATGGGATTGGTAGCGAGTGTCTCGAGCGCATCTATCTGCTCGGTCACTTTCATGGTTCCCAGTTCCGCCGTAATAGCCGCGCCTACCCTTCCGGCAACGACCAGCGCGGTCAATACGGGCCCCAACTCCCTGACTATTGAAAGAGAGACCAATGATGCTATATACATTTCGGAGGACATCTTTTGCATCTGGTAAGCGCTTTGGAGAGCAAGTACCATCCCCGTAAAAAGGCTTGTAAGAAGGACTATCGGCAGGCTATTGACCCCTATCTTATTCATCTGATCTATTACCTGTCTTTTCTTAAGCGGCGGGACAAAAATCCAGTATATCGTCTGGGCAAAGAGTATAAACGAGCCTCCGATATAGCCCATTATATCCACAAAGTTTGAGCCCAAAGAATAAGCCCTGCTTTCAATATTGCTCCACGATACCTTCTTATTCAAAGTCGAACCCATCTCCTTTTCTTATGACCTTAATCGCGCTCCCGGATTTAAACTTGCCCGCAATGATATTTTCGGCAAGCGGATCTTCCAGTAACTTCTGTATTGTCCTTTTAAGCGGCCTTGCTCCGAAGATAGGATCAAAACCTTTCTCTACAAGCAGCACCTTTGCTTCTTCGTTTAAAGTGATATCTATATTCTGCTCTTCAAGCCGCTTTTTGACATCCTCGATCTCTATGTCTATTATCTTATGCAGGTCTTCTTTTGTAAGTGAGTGAAATACGACGATATCATCCACCCTGTTCAGGAACTCGGGCTTGAACGTCCTTTTGATTTCATCAAGCAGTTTTCTTTTCATATCTTCGTAACTTGCCTTCTCCGCGCTTTCGGTTATGAAGCCTACTGATGTCTGTTTTTTTAAGAGCTCCGCGCCTATATTTGAAGTCATGATTATTATTGTATTTTTAAAATCGACGCGCCTGCCGAAAGAATCGGTCATGCGCCCGTCCTCAAGTACCTGAAGTAGGATATTAAATACATCCGGATGCGCCTTTTCTATTTCGTCAAGAAGCACGACGGCATAGGGCCGTCTTCTTACCCTTTCCGTCAACTGCCCGCCCTCTTCGTAGCCCACATAACCGGGCGGAGCTCCGACGAGACGGGATACATTAAACTTCTCCATATACTCCGACATGTCAAGCTGTATTATGGCGTTTTCGTCGCCGAACATATATTCCGCAAGAGCGCGCGCCAAAAGCGTTTTTCCAACACCCGTAGGCCCCATGAATACGAAAGAGCCTATCGGCCTCTTTGGGTCTTTTATACCCGCGCGCGATCGCCTTACCGCATGGGCTATTGCCGAAATCGCTTCGGTCTGGCCTACAACGCGTTTTCTCAGGCCGTCTTCCATCTTCAGAAATTTTTCTGTCTCTTTCTCTTCCAGCCTCACGAGAGGTATGCCTGTCCATTTTGAAACTATAAGAGCGATATCTTCTTCGGTGACCTTCGTCTCCGTTTCGGATTTTTTCTGGCTCCAATCCTTCTTTATAGTGACGAGCTTGTCCTTTTCCTTCCTCTCAAGGTCTCTGAATTCCGCGGCTTTTTCAAAATCCTGCCTGTCAACGGCTGCTTCTTTTTCCTTTTTAAGGTTATCTATTGCTCCTTCCAGCTCTTTCATGTCCGGCGGAACTGTCATTACCGCAAGACGCGCTCTTGAGCCGGCCTCGTCCATCACGTCTATGGCCTTATCCGGCAGGAACCTGCCGCTTATATATCGGTCGGAAAGTCTAGCAGCCGCTTCCAGCGCATCATCGGTAAATTTTACCCTGTGGTGCGCTTCGTATTTATCGCGCAGCCCCTTCAGTATTTCTATTGTCTCAGCTACGTTCGGCGGATCCACCATAATCACCTGGAATCTGCGCTCAAGCGCGGCATCTTTCTCAATATATTTTCTGTATTCGTCAAGCGTGGTGGCGCCTATGCATTGTATCTCCCCTCTCGAAAGCGCCGGTTTCAAGATATTGGATGCGTCTATGGCCCCTTCCGCGCCGCCGGCGCCGACAAGAGTATGAAGTTCGTCAATAAATATTATAAGGTCTTCCGCGCGTTTTATTTCGTCCATAACGGCTTTTATTCTCTCTTCAAATTGGCCGCGATATTTTGTGCCGGCAACCATAAGGGCAAGGTCCAGTATAAGGATGCGTTTATTTCTCAGCGTCTCGGGCACATCACTGGAAATGATGCTCTGCGCCAATCCTTCCACTATCGCCGTCTTTCCTACACCGGCTTCTCCCAAAAGGACGGGATTATTCTTTGTACGCCTGCTCAAAATCTGCACAACCCTTTCTATCTCGTTCTTCCTGCCTATTACGGGGTCAAGCTTGTTCTGTTTGGCAAGTTCGGTAAGGTCGCGCGCAAAGGCATCCAGCGCCGGCGATTTTCTTACGCCTCCGCGGCCCATTGCCAGCTTGTTGGGAGCTATTCCAAAATCCGGAGTCGCTGAACCAAGCAATCTCATCACTTCATTACGTACTTTATTGAGGTCGAGCCCCAAATTTATCAGGACTTGCGAAGCAACGCCTTCCCCCTCCCTCAATAACCCAAGGAGAAGATGCTCTGTCCCCACATAATTATGTCCGAGGGAAACGGCTTCGTCCATAGCGAGTTCCATTACCTTCTTCGCCTTAGGAGTAAAAGGAATATCGCCGGATATAACGGTACTCGGGCCGGTCTGGACAAGCTTCTCTACTTCTATTCTTATCTTCTCCGAACTGAGGCCTAAATTCTCCAACACTGCCGCGGCAACGCCTTCGCCCTCTCTTACCAGCCCCAAAAGTATATGCTCTGTGCCTATATAATCATGATTAAACCTTTTGGCTTCTTCTTTAGCCAAAAGGATCACCTTTCTTGCCCTTTCCGTGAATCTATTGAACATCGCCATTTTTTAACTACCTCCGCAACGTTACGTAACCTTGAGTTTCTCTCTTATTAAATCCGCCCTCTTCATATCCCTCTCTGAGGAAGAAAGTTTCTTGCCTTCCAATTTCTGAAGGTGCGCCGGCTGTGTAAATATAAAAAGTTCATTAAGTATCTTTCTGTCTATATCGGTTATTATGCTGATATCTACCCCGAGCCTTATAAGCGAAAGCAGCCTTATGGTCTCGTCGCTGGTAATAATCCTCGCGCTCTTCAATGTCCCGTAGGCCCTCCATATCCTATCGTATACCGATGCCCTGCTATTAGTCAGAAGGTAGTCTCTTGCGCTTTTTTCTCTCCCTATTACCTGATTGATCAATTTTTCTATATTATCTATTATATCTTCTTCCGAGCGACCCAGAGTAACCTGGTTTGATATTTGAAAGAAATTACCGCTGGCCTCACTGCCTTCACCGTAAAGGCCTCTTGCGGTAATACCGAGTTTTATTACTGCCTGCAGCACCTTGCCTATCTGATTGGTTATCACCAGGGCCGGAAGATGCATCATAACCGAACTCCTCATGCCCGTTCCTATATTTGTAGGGCAGGCGGTGAGATACCCCCACCTTTCCGTATAACAGTAATCGAGTTTGGTTGCCAGATCATTGTCAAAAGCGTCAATTATGCGCCATGTATCCGCCACATTAAATCCTGATTGTATGGCCTGAGCCCTTATATGGTCTTCCTCATTTATCATAACCGAGATTATTTCTCTCTCATCTACCGCGAGCGCTTTGGATTCGTCGGCTAGTGCGTGTTCCCTGCTCATAAGATGCCTTTCGATAAGAAATAATCTGTCAACCTCGTCCAAATCTGTTATCCTGACAAACAAAGCGTTTTTCATATCTTTAGAATTAGTTATAGCGTCCTTTGCTTGCGAAAGGATTTCCATCCTTTCTTTTTTTCCCGACCATTGGCAGAAGGGATGGTCCTTGATATTCCTGGCTATGCGGACTCTGCTTGATATTACTATATCGGCATTAGGCCCTGTGCCTTTCAGCCATTCACCCGGTTTATTGACCAGATCATTTATATTCATTTTTTACCTTCTTCGCGTTCGTACTTTTTGATCTCGTCCCTCAGCTGTGCGGCTTCCTCAAACTCCTCAAGTTCTATTGCGCGTTTTAAACGCCGCTTTAATTGCTCAACATCGACCTTTCTGCTTTTCGTAAGTTTGCCTTTCTTGCCGGGGGCCTTCCCCAGATGGATCTCCGAGCCGTGGATCCTCTTTAATAAAGGCGCCAAATATGTCTTGAATGTTTCATAGCATTGGCCGCAGCCTAATCTTCCTATCTTTTTAAAATCAGTGTAGGTCATACCGCAGGAAGAACATTTGACTTTTTTATCTTTCATCGTCTCTACGGGAGTGTCTAAATTGGCGAGGCCCGCCAATAGATCGGCAAGGCCGAAATGTTCCTCCATCTCCGCGCCTTTCTTTTTGGCGCATTCCTCGCAAAGATGAAGTTTAGTCATCTGTTCATTTATAATCTCTGTAAGATGGACTGTCGCTTCATTCTTGCCGCAGATATCACAAAGCATTATATATCTTCTCCTCTAGGTTACTCTTCCTGTTTTCTATTCTTCATCTCAATCGCTAACTTGTCTATCTCTTTGACCTGTTCGGAAAGCTTATCTATATCTACGCTCTCACCTTTAAGGCCGGTATGCAGCTGCGCTATCTTCATTCTAACCTGGTCTATGAGGCGCATATCCTGATACATCCTGTCTTTTAGCGCGTGGACCATATGATTAAAGGCATCCGCCAGTCCGCGCAATTGGTCTCTTTTTCTTATCTGAACCGTATCTATATGGTTTTCCACTCCTATTAAATTCATGTTTTTGGCTATGCGGTACATCGGACCCGCCACTTTGTGAGAGCTGTAAATGCCCAGGCCAAAAAGTAAAAGCGACACTAGGACTATAGTTATGGGAATGCCTATCAAAAACTGGTTCTGTATTGAGTCTATATAGGCCTTCGGCAGCGCATCTTCGCCTACTATCTGATGAAATAGGTCCAGGTGCACTTTGTTTATGTACCACAAGGATAATCCGAAAACCAATATTACCAAACCTACGCAAACAATAAGCAGCCAGCTGTAAGAAAGCTGTATTTCCTTATTGATAAGATACTTCCGGCGCGCGTGGATCTTTGGCTTCATTTTGCGTCCCTCCTTTTAAGGTTTATGCTGCTACTTTCAATATTTCGTTCCGTCTTTTTTGGTCAGCTTACGAAATTCGTCCATAAGTTTTGCCGTCACCTTGCCCGGCGCTCCGCTGCCGATGACCCTATTGTCGATCTTGATGACGGGTATTATTTCGGCTGCGGTCCCGGTAAGGAAGCATTCTTCGGCATTAAATAAACTGTGCCTTGTCATCACCTTTTCGGAGAACCTCATCGACTTTGCCTGCGCTATACCTATGACAGCATCTCTGGTTACTCCTTCCAGCGCGCCCAGATAAGTCGGAGGCGTGAGAAGCTCTCCGTTTTTTACTATGAAGATATTGTCACCTGTGCATTCCAAAACATACCCATCCGAGTTCAGCATGATCGCCTCTTCAAAACCCGCATTGGCCGCCTCTATCTTTGCGAGGATGTTATTCAGGTAATTGAGAGACTTGACCTTTGGATTGAGAGCCTCCGGTATATTCCGCCTCGTCGGTACGGTTATTATCTCGAGCCCGTTTTTGTAATATTTATCAGGGTAGAGAACTATATTATCCGTAATAACGACGACAGTCGGCCTTTTACATTTTCTCGGGTCGAGCCCAAGGTCGCCTGGGCCACGGGTTACGATAAGCCTTATATATGCGTTATCCATATGATTCTTTTTCAGCGTGGCTATAACCGCATCCTGCATTTCCTTCTTCGAAAGCGGGATATCAAGCATAATGGTCTTGGCTGAGGCGTATAATCTGTTTATGTGTTCATCCAGTTTAAATACTCGGCGATTATACGATCTTATCCCCTCAAAGACGCCGTCCCCGTAAAGAAGCCCGTGGTCAAAGACCGATATCTTAGCATCTTCTTTTTCATAAAATTTTCCGTCTATGTAGACTTTAAGGCCCATCGTGCCCTCCTGGAGGTTTATTAGTGAAATATTATACCATATTTTCAGACCAACAGCCCATCTTTTATTCCAAGGCACCTGTCCGCGCTGGCGGCAAAGCCTGCCTCGTGCGTAACCACAGCCAATGTCAGGCCGTTCTCTTTGCTTATGCCGAATAAGAGCTCATATATAGCCCGGCTATTTTTTGAATCGAGATTCCCCGTGGGCTCATCGCAAAATAAGACCTTCGGCGAATTTATAAGCGAGCGCGCTATCGCCACGCGCTGCTGCTCTCCGCCCGACATCTCTCCGGGCCTGTGATTAAGCCGCATGGAAAGGCCTACCTTGGCCAAAAGTTCCTCTGCCTTTTTCTTTGCGGCCACTCTCACGCACTTCGGGTGCATCAATGCCGGCAGCATTACATTTTCGGCCGCTGTAAATTCCGGAAGTAAATGGTAAAACTGAAAAATAAAACCTATTTTCTCATTACGTATGACAGCGCGTTTTTTATCGGACAATCTATATATATTTTCTCCGCCTAATATGACCTCGCCCTTATCCGGTTTTTCAAAACCGGCGAGGATATTGAGAAGCGTGGACTTGCCGGTGCCCGAAGGGCCTGTTATAAAAAGGCTTTCGCCGTTTTTTATAAATATATCTGCGCCTTTTACGGCATCTATCCTGTTTTTGCCGTTATAAAAGCTCTTCCGCAGGTCTTTGGCGCGAACCATAAGGTCATTCATACCTAAGCGCCTCAACCACCTCAAGCCGCGCGGCCTGCAATGACGGATAAACCGTCGCGGCGAGGCTTAAAAGAATCGCGGCTACGGCTATCATCGCCGGCTCATGCCAATTTATGCTCACGGGAAGCGCATCTATATAATAAACATCGCTAGGCAGTTTTATCAGCTTGTATGCTTTTTGAAGCCAGACTATTAAAAGCCCTGCCGCCGAGCCTAAAATAGTACCTATCAATCCCACCAGAAAACCTTCTATCCTGAATACCGACATGACATCAGCGTTTGAGGCGCCTATCGCTTTTAGTATGCCGATGTCTTTTGTTTTTTCCATCACCCTCATAATCAGCATGCTTGCGATATTGAAGCAAGCCACCAAAACTATAAGGGCAAGGAGCGCAAACATGACTATCTTTTCCAAGAGAAGGGCGCCGAATAAATTTTTGTTCAGATCCATCCAATTGCGCACGAAATAGGGATAACGCAGCTTTGACGCGATCTCTTTTTTTACCGCATCCGCCTTAAGCACATCTTTTATTCTGACGGTCACAGCGGTCACCGCGCTTTTTGTATCGAATAATTTTTGAGCGGCGGCCAGATTTACAAAGGCATTATTCACATCAAAACTATATAAACCCGTATTAAAAATACCGGCGACTTCAAAAGACTGCGGCTTGCCTGATACAGCGGATACCAAAGAGACTTCGTCGCCCGGCTTAAGCCCCATTTCTCTTGCGAGTTCATTTCCTATCAAAATGCCGCCCGCGCCTAAGACCGGAGCAGGGCCTTCTACGTATTTTTTTATATTTGTAACGCGCTGTTCGGTATCTTCATCAATACCGTTCAATATGGCGCCTGTAAAGTTATCGCCGTATTTTAAAAGGACCTGGCCTGCGACAAAAGCGGATGAACCTGTCACTTCTTTAGTTTCGGAGAGGACCTTTTTAACCGCCGGATCCGAAGGATTTATACCACCTTCCTTTTCGATAAATATGTGCGGTGTCGTTCCTATGATCCTCTCTTTAAGTTCACTATTAAACCCGCTCATTACAGCTATAACGATTATGAGCGCAGCCACGCCGACTGCCACCCCTAAAACAGATATAAGGCTTATCACCGAGATAAAACTCTCTCTGCTGCGCGTATTAAAATATCTTAGCGCGACGAAAAAGTGCCAGTTCATGTCTCCTTCCTAAGCTGCGGAAATAGTATCACATCCCTGATCGAAGGGGAATCCGTAAGCAGCATGACAAGCCGGTCTATCCCTATGCCAAGTCCGCCGGCCGGAGGCATGCCGTACTCCAGCGCCCTTATGAAATCCTCGTCTATCTCGCCATCTTCCCGCTGCTCTACAAAACGCTCCTTCTGCTCTATCGGGTTATTCAATTCCGAATAAGCGTTAGCGATTTCCATACCGCCCATAAAAAGTTCGAACCTGTCGGTAAGAAGCGGGCTGTCTTTTTTCACTTTGGCGAGCGGGCAGAGGTCTTTAAACATATCCACTACGAATACCGGATGATCCGCCTTGGGTGTAAGAAGGTCGGCGATGATATTAGCGACCTGCGTCCTTCCGATATTTTTGCCTTCTATCTCTATGCCTTTTGCCTTCAGTTTCTTTATCCAAAGTTTCTCGTCATCGTCAGGATTTATGTCGTAGGACGTCTTCATTATCTCGGAAAAAGAGACCTTCTCCCATTTAGTAAGGTCTATCGTCTTGCCTTGATATTCTATTTTATCTTTTCCTAAAACTTTTTTTGCCGTCTCGGTTACGAGCTCCCTGGTCAATTCCATAGTCCCCTCGCAATCGCTATACGCGGTATAGACCTCGAGCATCGTAAATTCGGGATTGTGCCTTATGGATATGCCCTCATTTCTGAAACTCTTGTTTATTTCGTAGACCTTTTCAAAGCCGCCTACGAGAAGCCTTTTAAGGTAAAGCTCCGGCGCTATCCTGAGGTAAAGATCCATATCAAGCGCCTCGTGATGCGTCTTAAAGGGTTTACCGCTCGCCCCTCCCGCCATAGGCTGCATCATGGGCGTCTCGACCTCCAGATAACCTTTTAAATCCAGGATAGAACGTATGCTCTTTATTATCTCCGAGCGCGTACTAAATATCTTCCTTACGCCGGGATTGGCTATGAGATCAAGGTACCTCTGCCTATATCTTGTTTCTACGTCCTTAAGGCCGTGCCACTTCTCCGGAAGAGGCCTCAGGCTCTTTGAAAGGACCGTAAAATCCTCGACCTTTATGGTTGGTTCGTTCGTCCTGGTCTTAAATAGCTCCCCTCTAGCGCCGATTATATCTCCGATATCAAGCATAGAATCTATAATATCGAATTTGTCAATACCGAGCGTATCACTGTTAAAATATAGCTGTATCTTATCTGTCTCGTCTCGAATATCGCAAAATATGCTCTTGCCGTGTTTGCGCTTAGCCATGAGCCTGCCGGCGATGGTAGCCTTTTCGCCTATTTTAAAATCGGCTAAAATACCTTTTACGCGCGAAGAAGCGCTGAATTTTCCGCCAAAAGGGTCTATCCCCCTTGCAATCAATGAGTCCAGTTTCGCATACCTATCTTTAATGATACCAGACATTTCCGTTTCCCTCGCTTAATTAGTGTTATTAGCACATAGTATATATTACACAGCTAATTATGTCAATGGCTTAGCCGCCATATTGACATTTCGCGGCTTAGAATAATATTAATCCCGTAAGTGCAGCTCTACATAGCAGGCGAGAAGTTCGCGGATCTTGGCGGGCGGGAGTACGTTGAAGTAGTTGTCAATAACGGCGTGGCCTATTTCATGGGAAAGTATAGATTCGGAGAGATCATCCATCGAAATATATATCGTATTGAATTTATAGATATAAAATGCCTTATGGTCTGCTTCTTCTTCAAAAATGCCCTTATAAGCATCCTTCAAGTCCTCTGCGTTCTTATATATCCTTATATTGACCTTGAAACCCTGCGGATACATATCCAAAACTTTTCGGACCTTCCTTGTCAATATATCTATTTTGTTAGCCAGTTGCTCGCCAGTGGATATGCCCTTCTTGAGCATTATCTCTTTTTCTACCGGATCATATCTGGCAAAGTCTACGTCTATCTTGCGTACGACACTCTTCAGGTCCACATCGCCCGCAACATATATAGTTGCGTACGAAGCGCTGATGACAGCGCCGTCTTCTCCGGCGGTAATCTCTTCGGAAAACGCAAGGCCGGAAACAGCCAGAATAATCAGAAACGTAAAATATATTGCGGGTATTCTTTTCATTCTAGCCCAATTTAAACTTTTCTATTCTTTCCGTAACGTCGCGGCCTTCTTTCAGGTCCTTTTTTATGCCGCTGATCATGTTGTTTAAGCGCCGGCGCGCCCTATTGAAGACCTCGGAAAGTATCTTCGTCTCATCATTTTTCCTGAAGGATATATCAAAGCTTAAATCGCCGTCTCCCATCTTCTCCAGTGAACTCTCAATTTTATAAAGAGGGCCCGCTATGCGATGCGAGATAAAAAGCACTATGATGATGGTAGTCACTCCTACCAGCGCTATAGATACAAGGCCGCTTAGAATAAGCCCGGGCATTATAAATTCCGTGCTCGGTTTTATTACAATCCTCGAATTTTCAAAAACGGTGATCACGCTCTGACTTAAAAATAGATATATCACCGAAGCCGATATCAAAGCAGTAAGCGCTACCAATGCGCAGAACTTCAGGATAAATTTCGCCTGGAATTCCTTCTTTATAAAATAATTTTTGCGTCTATTTTCCATGTCAGCACCTCCGATTTTTGCGTGCAAAAATCGTCCTGACCCCGCCATGGCGGGGGAAGGACTTCTACTTAAGTTAGTTTAATGTATCGAACACCTTCTCATCTATTTTTATTCGCGATTTTGAGCGCAGCGAATCTATCCATCCCTCCATCGCCTCTCCCTCTTTCACCGTGCGTATATTTTTTATTATTTCGTCTTTAAGAGGGGCAAGAGGCCCTGTCTCATTCGGTGTAATCTCATCTATAATGACTAAGGCCCACTTTCCGCTTAACTTTGTTACACCTTTTCCTTTTTTGGCATCTATGTCAAATACGGCATATTCTACTGAGGTCTTATCTTCGCCCAAAATATACCAGCTCGAAGGAATCACAGCATCAATAGAGTGTTTCTGCGGCTCATTCTTCCACGCCAAAAGAGCGGCTTCATTTTGCCCCAGCGCTTTCCGCGCCGACCTCTCGTCGGAAAATACTATGACCCTCGCTTTTATTTTATTCTGCATACTATCGTAGTAGCGCTTTATATCATCTTCGTATACAACGGTCTTCTGAGTTATTTCGTCGCTTTTATTGACCAAAAGATTTTTAAGAAGCGCCTGCTCCCAATAGAGCTCTATCGTCTTCATAAAGGCCTTCTCCTTATCAAGGCCCTTTTTGACTGCTTCCTGTATAAGAACTTCTTTCGTAATGAGCGCGTCCAGCATCTCTTTTTTTGTAATAGGTATCTCGCCGGTCATCCTGCCCATCCTTAAGACTTCACTTGATTCGTAATTAAAATCTTCGACGCTCATTTCGTAATCGTTTATGCGCGCAAGCACTCTTTCTTCGCCTTTTTTGACCGCGCAGCCGCTTATAAAAAATATCGCCAGAATAAGTAGACATATACGCAATTTCATGTGTAGCCTCCGAATTTTCCCGCTATTTAATGTTTAAAAATTCATCCCGAGCAAGCGAACTCGCACTTCGTATATACGAGCGCGTCGAGGGACTACCTTTAAAATCCTATACTGCCTTAATAACTATAACCGTTATATCATCATGCTGGGGCGCGCCCTTTGAAAATATTTCTATCGCAGTCAGCACTTTTGACATTATATCTAAGGCGCCCAATCCGTAATTGGCCAACAGGATATCTTTAACGCGATTCAGTCCGAACTCTTTTCGGTTCTTATCCATCGCCTCCGAAACACCGTCCGAGTACAAAAAGAGTATATCGCCCTTCTCCATAGGCACTTGTTTATTATAGAAGTCTATGCCTTCCATCACACCTATAGGCATTCCGCCTTCTGTATCTATCTCTTCTATTTTGCGGCTGTTATTAATAAAATGAATAATTGTATTATGCCCAGCGTTTGAAAACAGAAATTCTTTCGACTTAAGATCTATAGTGACATATTGCATGGTGATGAAGGATTTTTCCATGCCTTCCTTGGAAACGGCGTCGTTCAAAATCCGTAATGTTTCGGCCGGATCTTTATCGAAATGCGCTGTGGTCCTAAATTCGCTTATTGTACGCGCCATGTACAGCGCTGCCGGCACACCCTTTCCGGACACGTCGCCTATAACGACTCCGATCTTACCGTTTTCAAGCGTTATAAAATCATAAAGGTCCCCGCCTATATGCTTTGCCGGCAAACATCTGGCGGCGAATTCCAAAAATTGCACCTGGGGATAATTTTTAGGCAAAAAACTCTGTTGTATCGCCCTTGCTATAAGAAGCTCGTTTTCCAGCACCCTCTTTTCATACCTAATGGCGCTGTATTGGTTTGCCGTCAGGCCTACATATATAAATATTATGGCAACGAGCGGAGCAAAGCTATTTATCCAGAAATCTAAATAAGCAAACAGTACAAAAGCGGACACTGCATACGCAAAAAATACGGCCAGCATAATACCAAAATTCGTAAGTGCTTTCCTGCCTTTTCTTAATAACGCGCTTAACATACCGCCCAATAACAAAATAGTTAACATATTGGTTGATACGCCCGCGCGGCGCATAAAATTTCTTTTCAGAATATTACTTAAAGCGCTGGCGTGCACTCCTACCGCCGGATAGGCATTGGAAAATGGCATTATTCTTGAATCTATGGTCCCGGTCGCCGTATGTCCTATGAAGATTATTTTCCCTTTTAATTTATTTAAAATGACGGGCTCTTCGCCGTTTATCAGCCTGTTATAGTCCTGAATAACCTGCACGTAGGAATATCTTTCAAAGGTATTGATCGGGCCGCAGTAATTAATGACCATACTTGCCTTGGAGTCGACGGGTATGCGGATGGGATTGCCTACGACGGGCAATACAATAGAATTGGGCTCTACCTTAATATCTTTCGTATCTACGCCCAGATAATCGGAGGCAATCTGAAGGCTCAGGGCCGGATAAAGTTTTTCTCCAAACTCTATAAGTAGCGGAAGGTGGCGAGTTGCCCCATCAGGGTCGGAAGGCACATTCACTATGGAAATCCTTTTTGCCGAGTCAGCCAGTTCCGCAACCGGCAAAGTCACTGAAGACGCCTTTAAATATCTGTTTTTATCTTTAACCTTGCCGCCCACCGAGGGCATGCGTTTCAATACTAAATCTTCGGAAAGAGGCGCGGGAGGGGCATATTTTTCCAGGGAAAAATATGCGGCCAGATATACATTGCCTGTCTTTTCGGCAACCGCCGCAAATGTTCCGTCGTTTTCCGGGTCGGCTTCGGGAAAGAGTATATCAAAGATTACAACTGCCGGGCGTGCTTCGTCCAGAATATCCAGAAAGCTCGCGTGATGGCTCCTTGGCCAGGGCCACCTGCCGAGTATTTCCAGGCTATGATCTTCTATTTCGATGATAATTATCTTATCGGAGGGCGCCTCAAAACCGCGGATCCTAAACATCTCGTCAAGAGCTAAGAGTTCGTACTTTTCGAAAGAGCCTGCGAAGGACAGGCCGGCAATAATCAAGGCCATTATTATACCTAATCTGAAATCGCTGATCGCCCCTGAAGCCTTGCCGCCGGACTTTCTTTTAAAAGCGCTCTTTATCTTTTCTAAAATCCGCATATACTCCCTGAAAGTTACTGACTTAAGTATATCATAACAGCTTCCTGAAAGCAACCGCGAGCTGATTGACAATGAAAATATTAAGTGGTATTATAATACACTATGTTAAGCGCTATATGCGCATTACCTAAGGCTGTATTCAACACTGCGCTGGAGCTCGTATATCCCCGGTCCTGCTGCGTGTGTGCGCGTAGTATCGGGTCGTCCGAAAGCGTTTCTTTATGCGAAACATGCCATAAAAAGATAAGATATAATAAGCCTCTTTTTACGGCAAGCACAAGAAGGGCCGGCTATTATTTCGACCGGGTACATTCTGTGGCCGCTTATGAAGGCGTAATGCGCGAATGCATACATAAGTTCAAGTATAACGGTATGCTTTCTGTGGAGGGGCTCTTTGCGGAACTAATGACAGATTACGCCGGAAAATACATAGATAAAAATCTTTTTGATTTCATTATTCCCGTCCCGCTTTACAGGACAAAACTGCGGGAAAGATCTTTTAATCAGGCGGCTATATTGGCGTCTTCGGTCTCCCGTAAACTGAAAATACCCTGCATCAACAATAACCTTATAAGAATAAGGGCGGGAAAGCCGCAGATAGATCTGCCAAAAAGAGAACGCCTGAAAAACATTAAAGGCGCATTCAAACTGAAAAGGCCGGTTTTATTGAACGACAAATCCGTTTTACTTATAGATGATGTCTTTACCACCGGCGCCACCTTGAACGAATGTTCAAGAGTCCTTAAGCTTGCGGGTACAGGATATATAGAGGCATTTACGCTGGCTCAGGGCATGTAATGATCACGATAGGCAGGCAGGTTTTATGAGAATACTAAGAAACTATATACTGGTGGAAATGCTTCCATGGATGGCCATAGCCATTGTTATCATTACCTTTGCATTCCTGGTAGGCAATCTTGTAAAACTGGCCGATTTCGTCATCAATAAAGGCGTCGATCTAAGCTATGTGGGCCAGATATTCTTATTTTTGATACCCAAAGTTCTGAGCTTTAGCATTCCTATGGCCCTTTTGACAGCGACTATGCTTGCCTTTGGCAGATTATCCAGCGACAATGAGATCATCGCCATGCGCTCAACCGGCATAAACCTCTATAAGATCGCTTTGCCCGCGATAATGCTGGGGCTAATATTCAGCCTTCTTTCCGTGCCGCTTAACGACAAAATAGTACCGCGCACGCATTATAAGACGAGGATGCTCATAAAAGAACTTGGTATGCGCTCACCCGCGGCATACCTGGAAGCCGGCACTTTCATACGGGGATTTAAAGACTACATTCTATTCATATACGAGATCAAATACGCTAAAGACAGGACAATATTTAACAATGTCCGGATATATCAGCCGCAGAAAAATGCGCCCACAAGGACTATAATTGCTGCGGGCGGCGAGTTGATTCCCTTGCCCGAAAAGAATGCGGTTAAGTTAAAATTGACTAACGGCACTATAGAAGAGCCCAACCCCACAAACCCTAAAAACCTCTATAAGCTGAATTTCAAAACATATTATCTCACGCTTTTTGTGGATGACTCTACCATGCAGGAGAGCGGCAAAAAGACAAAAGAGATGACCTTTGCGGAACTCAAACGGAACGCCGCCGAACTTAAAAAATCCGGCATAGACGCGACGCCGGTTGAACGGCGCATACATAAAAGGATAGCCGATTCTTTCGCGCCTCTCGCCTTTGTCCTGATAGGCATACCTCTCGCCATAACTACGCGCAGGAGCGAAAAATCCATAGGATTCGGCATAAGCCTGGCGCTCATAGTAATTTATTGGCTGCTTGCGGCCGTCGGCCAGGTCTTTGTCACCAAGGACATACTTCCCGTATGGCTCGCTACGTGGTTCGGTAATATCGTTATCATGTCAATAGGGATTGCGATGCTTTATGTAACCGTAAGGAAATAGCGTGAAAATACTGCACAGGTATCTTTTAAATCATTTCATAGGGCCTTTTATTTTCTGCCTTCTGAGTTTTATATTCGTCTATATCGCCATAGACCTTTTTAATAACCTCAATGAAATGGTGGAGAGTCGCCTTGATATCATCACGGTATTTTATTATTACCTGAACCTTATCCCTTTCATATTTGTCCAGACAGCGCCCATTGCCGTTTTAGTCGCGATAATGTATTCTCTTGGAATATTCAACAGAAATAACGAGATACTCGCCATGCGTTCCAGCGGCATAAGCCTCCTTGATATACTTACCCCGCTCATTATGATGGGGCTTTTGATAAGCGTAGCGGCATTTCTGGTAAATGACAGGGTCGTTCCGACATCCAGCATGACCTCCGCCAGGATAAAAGACGAAAAAATGGAGAAAGTAAAGAACACAAAGAAACTTAAGAAAAAAGTAGAGATAGAACTGGAGAATATAGCGTTTCACGGAAAGAAAAACAGGATAATATACGCAAGGCGCTATTTTGTATTTCAGAAAAAGATAGTAGGACTTATAATATTCAACCAGGATAAAGAACAAAGTGTAACATCAAAGATAACCGCGTCGGAAGCAAGCTGGCAGAACGACAAATGGTACGGAAGAACAGTGGTATCTTTCAATCTTGACAAAACGGGTAGAATCGTAGGCGATCCGGATTTTTACGAAGAGGCGTATATAGACATAGAGGAGGATCCCGCCGACTTCAGGCAGCGTCAGAATCAGACTGAGTTTATGAGTTCGGCGGAACTTAAGAAATGTATAGGGTACCTTTCTTTCGTGGGGGGCACAACCGTAAGAAACCTAAAAGTGGATTTACACCAAAAATTCGCGCTTCCTTTCGCGAACCTGATTGTAATACTTGTCGCCTCTCCCTTCGCCTTCAGGACAAACAGAAGAGGCGGCGTAATAATGGGGATATGCATAAGCATAGCTATGGTGCTCGGTTATTATGTGATAATGTCTGTGAGCCTTGCTTTCGGAAAAGCCGGATTTATTCCGCCTTTTCTCTCCGCATGGTGCCCCAATATAATCTTTGCCGCAGCAGGCCTTATTCTCATACTCAGAGACAAATAATTATTACTTGCTCAGCGCATCTACTGCCATCGCCGCGGTACCCTTGCCCCTGAAAGCTAGTATGTATTCCCTTGCCCTAAGGTACGCTTCGTCTTCGGTCGCCTTCTTATACTTATCCGGTATATTATCTATTTTTTCTTTAAAGGGCTTTGTCGCCATCTTTATATCTTTGTTGTTTTCCTCGCACCATTTTTCCATTTCGAGAAAGAGGTCTTTGGGTAGATTGTGATGTGCGACGTTCTGCCATTCGGTCCCTACGTTTCCTTTTCTTATGCCATAATCGGCAAACTGGCCCACTGTCTCTAAGGGCGTGCCCGTGATACCGTGCTGCGCTATGCAAACGCCGTATTTTTTCATGGCATCAAATATCTCTCCCGTACGTTTAAGGTCTATGTGAACCTCTTCTCCGGGGGCATAATTTCCGTGTTTTGAACCGTTGTTTATCGCAAGAAGATCCGGAATAACGCCGTTATCTTTTAAACCGCCGATAAACTCAAGCGATTCTTCTACGGTAGAAAGGGCTCCTCCTTCTTTGACGAGTTTTATCTCCCCTATTTCAGCTTCGAGGCCGAGGCCCGCTCCCTGTATGAGCTTTCCCAGTTTTGCCGTTATATTGATATTGTCCGAGATTTCGTTATGGGAAGCGTCTATGGCAACCGATGTGTAACCGGCTTCTATAGCCGCTTTTATTATCTCCTCCGCTATTTGAAACTCCTCCATCGAAGTATCCCTTACCGCGGTGTGATCCGCATGGATAAAAAAAGGCTTTTTGTGACCGAGTTGATTTGCATAGTCCACTATCGTATCGAAAAATGTATAAGGAGTAAAACCCGTATAGCCGCCTTTAAGATTGCCTTCCGAGCGCGCCAGCTCAAAGCCGACTATAGCGTCGAGCTCGTCCGCGGCGCGCATGATGCCGGGGACGGCGTGCTTTATCCTTATGTTGCAGGCCATAAGTATCACCTTCTTATCCCTAAGTACATCAAATATGCTATGGCTGCTTAAAAGTAAGAGTTTATTATCGCCCAATTTTTTTGCCGTGTTTTTCGGCCTTGCTTCCAGTACTTTTTTAATATCCACTTTACCGCCCTCCGCATTTTAGGGTCAGACCCTGATTATGTTAACTAGCGTAGTTTACATAACGAGGGTCTGACCCCATAATTATTACATCGACAATGCACGCGTCAATCTATAGAGCTCCCTATCAAGTCCAAGTTTTCGCGGAGACCTCTTGCAGGCCTCCTCCAGATTTGTAAGGACTATTTCGTCGTTAACAGCCCCTGCCATTTTATCACTTTCGCCTTTTTGAATCGCTTTTACCGCCGCCTCTCCCAGCCGCAAACCTAGAATCCTGTCCGCTGCCGTAGGAGAGCCGCCCCTTTGCACATGCCCAAGCGTGATATGCCTTACCTCAAGCCCTGTATTTTCATTAATAAGATCCGCTACATCTTTTGCGGATCCAACGCCTTCAGAGACTACCAATATCCAGCTTATCTTACCTTTTTTGTGGCCTTCGCGTATATCGTCGCACATGTCTTCTATATTATATTCACTATGAGGGACTAATACGTCTTCCGCCCCTCCCGCAAGCCCTACTCTTATTGCGATAAACGCGTCGTCCCTTCCCATGACTTCCACGACAAAGATGCGCTCCATACTGTCAACGGTATCTCTGATCTTATCTATAGAGTTCAATGCCGTATTTACTGCGGTGTCGGCGCCTATCGTATAATCGGTCCCGGAGAGATCGTTATCTATTGTCCCGGGCACGCCTATAACCGGAATACCGCACTCTTTATAAAGCTTATGAGCGCCTTGAAACGAACCGTTGCCGCCTATTACTATCAAGCCCTCGATGCCGCGTTTTTTAAGCTGATCTGCCGCTTTCCTGCGGCCCTCGGGAGTCATAAACTCTTCACTTCTGGATGTCTTCAACATGGTTCCGCCCAGAGTTATGATATTACTGACGCTGCGGTGATTCATTTCCACAAAATCTCCACTTATGAGGCCTTCGTAACCTCTCATTACTCCGTAAACGCCCATCTTATTGTTCACGGCCGTTCTCACTACAGCGCGTATTGCAGCATTCATTCCCGGCGCATCTCCCCCGCTTGTCAGCACCGCAATCTTTTTTATCAAGTCCCCATCTCCCAACTTTCAAGATACTTTTTCTGCTCCGGCGTCAGAATGTCGATCCTTACATTCATGCTTTTAAGCTTAAGCCGGGCAACTTCTTTATCTATATCTTCCGGGACTACGTAGACCTTTTTCCCCAGTTTTTCGTAATTCTTCCTTACATATTCTGCGCAAAGAGACTGATCGGCAAAACTCATGTCCATTACGCTCGCCGGGTGGCCTTCCGCCGCGGCCAGGTTTATAAGCCGGCCTTCGCCCAGAAGATTTATTCGCCTGCCGTCCCTAAGGGTATATTCATTCACAAATTCGCGTACCTGTCTTTTTTTCTTGGATAGTTTTTTTAGGGCCGGGATATCCAGCTCCACATTAAAATGGCCCGAATTACATACAATAGCGCCATCTTTCATCACTTTGAAATGTTCCCCTCTTATCACATTTATATCTCCGGTCAGGGTGATGAATATATCGCCTATTTTGGCGACTTCTTTCATCGGCAGGACTTCATAGCCGTCCATCACCGCTTCGAGGGCCTTCAAAGGATCCACTTCGCATATATAAACTACCGCTCCCATGCCCCGGGCGCGCATTGCCACGCCCCTTCCGCACCATCCGTAACCGCACACTACGATTTTTGAACCCGCAAATAATACATTCGTGGCTCTTATGATGCCGTCCACTGTGGATTGGCCTGTGCCGTATCTATTATCAAAAAGATGTTTTGTATCCGCATCGTTTACGGCTATCATGGGAAAAAGAAGCTTACCGCCGCGTTCCATGCTTCTTAATCTTATCACGCCGGTAGTCGTCTCTTCGCTGCCGCCCATCACCTTTCGGGCCAGATCTCTTCTTTTCATATGTATGCACGATACGAGGTCAGCCCCGTCATCCATTGTTATCTGGGGTTCTTTATCCAGAACGCTATTTATATGCTTGTAATACGTCTTTTCGCCCTCGCCTTTTATGGCAAAAGTAGAGATTCCGAAATCTTTGACAAGCGACGCCGCCACATCATCCTGAGTGCTCAAGGGGTTTGACGCGCAGAGTAAAACATCCGCCCCGCCGCCTTTAAGCGCAAGCATCAGATTGGCGGTTTCGGTGGTAACGTGGAGGCAGCAGGCTACCTTTGTCCCTTTAAGAGGCTTTTCCTTTTGGAAGCGTTTCGTTATTAATTTCAGAACGGGCATATATTCTGCCGCCCATTCTATGCGAAGCTTTCCTTTTTTTGCCAAATTTAAATTTTTAACGTCGTATTTCATGCGCACCTTTCCTATTTTATGTGTTTCGCCAGGCTTCTCGCAATGTCAGTGTTTTCCCAGGTAAAACCTTCCTCTTCTCTTCCAAAGTGGCCGTAGCTTGCCGTTCGTCTATACCTGTTATTTGCCGACTCATGCAGCTTTAATTCTGCAATTATGCCGTGCGGGGTCAATTCAAAATTGTCTTTTATTATCTTTATGAGCTTATCTTCCGAAACCCTCGCCGTCCCGAAAGTATCTACCATTATGGAAACCGGGTCTGCCACGCCTATAGCGTAGGCAAGTTGTATCAGGAAGTGGTCCGCAAGGCCCGCTTTTACGACATTTTTCGCTATATAACGGCACATATAAGCGGCTGAGCGGTCTACTTTGGTCGGATCCTTTCCGGAAAAGGCACCCCCGCCGTGGGAGATCATGCCGCCGTAAGTATCGACTATTATCTTTCTTCCGGTCATACCGGTATCGGATTGGGGGCCGCCTATCACAAATTTACCCGTCGCGTTCACAAAGAACTTTGTATTTTTATCCATATAATCTTTTAGAATCGGTTTCGCCACTTTGTCTATTACTTCTTGCCTTGCATCGCTCGACATCATGTCTTTTTTCTTATCCAGGACATCCTCGGTGTGCTGGCAGGCAAGGATAACATCCGTAACGCGCTGGGGTTTTCCGTGGGCGTATTCCACCGTGACCTGAGATTTGCCATCGGGCCCAAGATATTTCAAAATGCCTTTCTTCCTTACTTCTGCCAGGCGCTTTGTCAGTTTATGCGCAAGCATAATAGGAAGCGGCATCAACTCTTTCGTCTCGCGGCATGCGTAACCCATCATCATGCCTTGATCGCCCGCCCCGCCCTTGTCCACTCCTTTTGCTATATCAGGCGACTGGGTATGTATGGCGTTCAGTATCGCGCAGGTGTGATAATCAAAGCCATATTTTGGGTGCGTATAACCTATGTCTTTTAAAAGATTTCTGCACAGGTTATGCATATCTACGTAAGCGCTTGTGGTTATTTCACCACCTACGATTATAAGGCCCATAGTTACGTAGGTCTCGCAGGCAACCCTCCCCACCTCGTCCTGGCTTAGCACACTATCTAAAACAGCATCCGAAATCTGATCGCAAACTTTATCAGGGTGCCCCTCCGTCACACTTTCCGATGTGAACAAAAACTTGCTCTTTGACTGTATCATTATATCTGCCTCCCTTTATAACTGTCCTTTATGCTCTCATAGGTATGCTTATCTCCTATGTCATACCATTCCTCGTTAAAAGTAAATCCATACACATTCTCTTTTTTGACCAGCCAGCTTATGTAATTACCGGGCGCATCGCTATGTTTTGACTGCTCCAGGTATTTAGATACCATGGATAATTTATTTTTGGGAAAATAATAGACGCATATTGCTACGAGCGTAGATTCGGGCTTTGCGGGTTTTTCTGTAAAGTGCAATATTTTATTATCATTGTCTATCGTAACTATCCCGAATTTCTTCGCTTCCTCAAGTGAGTTTATGTCGTGAAGAGCAACACTGCAGTTTGGCGAATATTTTCTGGAAAAATTTACGAAATCCAAAAGATTAAAAGCAAAAAGATTATCTCCTGCCACTATCACAAGGTCATCATCTATTTTTGTTTCTTTAATGACAAGTTCTATATCGCCTATCGCCCCCAGCCTCTCTTCGTTGGTAAGGGTTTTGTCGTTTACAATGGTTATCTTCTTTTTACAGCCGTAATCGGACGCCCATGTCTTAAAATTCTTATAGAACCTGTGGTTCGTCACCACATAAATCTCGTCAAGTTCCGCCATCTTCTCTAATTGTTCCACCGTATAATTTATTATCGGCTTATCTTTTATGGGTAAGAGCGGCTTCGGCATGCCGATAGTCAAAGGATAGAGTCTTGTCGCATAACCCGCAGCTAGTATAAGCGCTTTCATAATATTCCTTTTTTAATATTTGTCGTTATAGATTACCAGGTCCGGCAAGAGCTCCTTAAGTCTCTGTCTCGCGAAGTCTTCCACTTCCCTGCCGGTATTAAGCGTAAGCGCCTTTATCGCTATCTTTTTGGCGTCTGAAAATTTTACGCTCCTTATGATCTTTTTTATCTCAGGTAGAAGTATGGGCGAAGTACTAAATTCGTCTAGCCCGAGGCCCACCAATATTATTGTCAGTGCCGGATCGCCGGCCATCTCCCCGCACATGCCGACCCATATGTTCTCTTTGTGGCCGTTATTTATAACATTTTTAATAAGGCGGAGTACTGCCGGATGCGCCGGCTCGTAGAGATACGCTATCTTTTCATTTACCCTGTCTACGGCGAGGGCATATTGTATAAGGTCGTTCGTCCCTATGGAGAAAAATTTCACTTCTTTGGCCAAAATATCGCTTGTAAGCGCGGCGGAAGGTATCTCTATCATGGCGCCTACCTCGATATTTTTATTGAAGGGTGTCTTTTCTTTACGCAATTCATTCTTGGATTCATCAAGAAGAGCATTGGCACCTCTCAATTCCTCAATACCCGATATCATAGGATACATTATCTTAAGATTGCCGCTTACCGATGCTCTAAGTATGGCCCGCAGCTGAACCTTGAATATATCGGGCCTCGCAAGGCAAAATCTTATCGCCCTCCAACCCATAAAAGGATTCATCTCTCGGGGTATTTCAAGCTGCGACAGAAATTTGTCTCCGCCTAAATCCATGGTCCTTATTATAACGGGCTTGGGTGAAAGCTTTTTCGCTACTTCTCTGTACGCCTTATACTGTTCGTCTTCGGATGGAAGGTCGGGCCTGTTCATGTAGAAATATTCGCTTCTGTAAAGCCCTATTCCGTTGGCACCGTGTTTTATTACTGATTGCATCTCCTCCGGCAGTTCTATATTGGCCGAAAGCTCTATCCTGCGGCCGTCAAGCGTCTCGCATGGCAGGTTTTTTAAAGATGACAGTTCTTTTTCCAGCTGTCCATACTTCTTCTTTTCGGCATTATATCTATCCAGCGTCTTTTTCTGCGGATTCACTATTATAAGACCGCGGTGGCCGTCCACAATAACGACATCGCCGTTCTGCACTATTTTGGTTATCTTTTCAAGGCCTACTACGGCGGGTATTTCCAGGGACTTTGCCATGATGGCTGTGTGTGAAGTACGGCCGCCGATATCTGTTACAAAACCTATGACGTTCTTTTTATGCATAACGGCGGTATCTGAAGGCGAAAGATCATACGCCACTATCACAACCTCTTCTTTTAGGTCCGCCAACGATATCTGTTTGGCGCCCAGAAGGTTCCTCAATATCCTTTTACCGACATCACTGATATCGCTTATGCGCTCTTTAAGATATTCGTCGTCCATCTTGGAAAAAGTATTTATATATTTTCTGAGGACATCGAGAAAGACATATTCTACACCGACCTTCTCCTTTTTCATCTTTGCTATTACTTCTTCTATAAGCATAGTATCTTCCAGGACCAAAAGATGCGCGCTGAATATTTCTCCGTGTTCGGCGCCCATGTCTTTAGATATCTTTTCTTTTATCTTGAGTATTTCGCCTCTGGTCTTTACAAGCGCGTCCTGAAGCCTGTTTATCTCATCCGGAAGATCGTCGTCTTTTATCCTCCTGCGTGAAACAGTAATATCCTCGCTGTCTACAAGATAGGCCTTGCCTACGATTATTCCAGGTGCTGCCGGTATGCCTTTTAGAATGGTCTCAGACATCTTTATCGCCTGTTTCCTCTGCTGATATCAGTTTGCCTTTTGATGAAACGTCCTTTTTTGTCTTTGGCATAATATCCCTGAAGAGAGTATCGTCGAGTTCGCCCGATAAAAACCTCTCCAGCTCATTGACAGCGGCCTCTGCGTCCAACCCTTCCGCTTTTATTAGTATTTTGCTTCCTCTGCCGGCCGCGAGCATAAGAATACCCATTATAGATTTACCGTTAACCTGCTGATTGCCGCGTTTGACTGATATTTCACAATCAAATTTATTAGCCATCTGCACAAATATTGCGGCGGGCCTTGCGTGTAAGCCCATTTTATTTTTTATTACTATCTTTCTTTCTACAACCATTTTTCTCCCGCACCCCTTCGCGTCCCCTCCCCCACAAGATTCATTATGAGGCGGGAAAGCTTGTCTGCATTGTGCCGCACATAATCTGTAGCGCTTATTATGTTGGCCCCTACGACTTGATAGCCCATCTTCTGTATCGTTTCTCTATCGGGCTCTACTATGCCGGCCCCTTCTTCCTTATATTTTTTTAGAAGGGCCTCGGGTACATTGCCCGTATTTATAATACAAGTGTTCACTATCCCCGGCGTAGAATGATTTATAAGGGCCTTCAGGTGATCGCTGGCTTTATAACCATCAGTCTCGCCCGGCTGCGTCATGACGTTGCATATATATACTTTCAGGACTTTACTCCTTGATACTTCCTGATATATGCCGCTTATAAGCAGATTTGGGATGATGCTGGTATACAAACTCCCCGGGCCCAATATTATAACGTCTGCTTCTTTCACCGCAATAAGGGCTTCTTCCGTCGCCTCGCAGTTATCGGGCTCTAAAAATACCCGCTTTATAGGATTTTTCGTTTCGGATATCTTGCTTTCTCCGGCCGTCAATTCGCCGTTTTTGTGTTCTGCCACAAGTTTTATTTTGGATAAAGTTGAAGGTATTACCTTGCCCCTTATGGCCAAGACCTTGCTTGACTGCTTTATCGCCTCTTCGAAGTCGCCCGTCACCTTTGACATGGCTGTTATAAAAAGATTCCCGAAACTGTGGCCTTTAAGATAATCGCCTTCCTCAAAGCGAAATTGGAAGAGCTTCCTCATCAATGGTTCCGCGTCCGCAAGCGCGACTAGGCAGCTTCGTATATCACCGGGAGGCAGCATATTGAATTCCTGCCTCAATCTCCCGGAAGAACCGCCGTCATCGGCTACCGTAACTATGGCTGTAATATTACTTGAGTAACTCTTTAAGCCGTGCAGAAGGACCGAGAGCCCCGTCCCTCCGCCTATGGTCACTATGTTAGAGCCGCGCTCTAGATACCTTTTTTGATATACAATATCTACCAATTCCTCTTCGCGCTGGGGCAAAAATACCGTCACTACGGATTTTACGATATTTTTTATGGCTACTATAAGGCCTATTATCCCGAAAAGGATAACAACGCTTACAGCCGCCTTATTATTAGCGTCTCTATTTATAACCATTATGACCGTTCCCATAGATATTAAGACCACGCTCAATACCACAAGAGCGGCCCATCTTTTTACACCCATACCGGGTATAAGCCACTTTAGTATTTTCATATGCGGATATTATTGTTTCTTAAGGTCTTCGTCGGTGATGACCTTGATGATATCTTTTTCTGTTTCTGCCTGTCGCAGCATGTCCCTCACGTATTTATCCTTTAAAAGACGCGATATCCTGGCCAGCGCTTTAAGATGCGGACCGGCGGACTCTTCGGGGGCCAATAACAGGAAAAACATATAAGCAGGTTCTCCGTCCAAAGATTCAAAATCTATGCCTTTTTTGGATAAACCGAAGGTTGCTACAAGAGATTTAACGTTTGCTGTCTTGCCGTGCGGTATTCCTATGCCCTGGCCTATGCCCGTAGATCCCAGCGCCTCTCTGGCCATCAGGATCTTTACTATCTCGTCTTTTCTGCCTGCTACGCCGTCGGCTTTGACCAGGAGATCTACAAGCTCTTTTATCACGCCTTCCTTGTCAGTTGCTTTGAGGTTGGCGCTGATAGCCTTTTTGTTGAGAAAATCCATTATCTTCATTTTGACCTATACTCCTTCCTTTCATAAGCTACGTTCCAAGTTTGAAACTGCGCTAAATAGACTGAACACCTTTCCTCCCCATTACGTAGGTGTTTTTATAATTTTGGTTCTTCTTCGCCGTAAGCAAACTTAATACATGGTACGGCTTCGAAGGAACCCATTCCTACGAAGCTCTAACGTGAAAACATTCGAGCGAAGTAGAATGGAGCGAGGGACGGGGGTCGAACCCGCGACATCTTGCTTGGCAAGCAAGCATTCTACCACTGAATTACCCTCGCATATAATCCGATATGTTTTTTATCCAGGTTTCCATTCTAAGGCAATAATCTTTGCCATTTAAATATAGACAGCAAATTCCGTGGGATAATTTGTTTTTAGTCAATACGGCTCTACTTGGAAGTATTTGAGTTTTTATAAACTGATCTAAAGGTACTCTTAGTCGGGCAGACCAAAACGATTTAGTGCTTAACTCATCAATATCTTGGTAAATATATAAAGCCATTCTGAGATTTAATTCGATATCCCCAAAATATTTGCGCAAAAAATTACAATATACTTCCAGTAACTCGGGATTGGAATTTGTAAGCGCTAATTGATACTTTCGATTGGTACTGCTTTTAGAAATACGGGTTCCTTCTGCCCAATATAACATTACTCCTGCAACAAATAGCGGGTCATCTTTATATTTTTCAAATAATAGCTCCGCTTGATTTCTAACCTCGGTATCGCGGTCAGCTCTATGCCTTGCGCGCGCTTCATTCATAACAGCAATCTTATCTATCATCATCTTTCCTATCAGTACTTGTTACCCGCTGGGCACCCTCACCTCTTCTTTTGAAAGAGGAACATTAGTGGTACCCGCACAAGGATTCGAACCTTGGACCTTGACATTAAGAGTGTCCTGCTCTACCAACTGAGCTATGCGGGCATTAATTCTATCTTCTGCATTATCAAAGACTTGTGAACTCGGTAATTCTTCTGCCTCTTCAGCCATGGGCTCTGGTGTCCAAATAGTGTCCATTTGCTTGCTTAAAACATCAACTGCCCGCTTCTTATGGTCTGGCGATAGGTGGCTATACCTTAACGTCATTTCAAGGCTCTTATGCCCTAATAATTCCCTAACAGTGTTTAAATCTATACCAGCCATCACAAGCTGTGATGCGAATGTGTGCCTTAAATCATGAAAGTGAAAGCCGATTATACCAGAATTCTTCATAGCGGTCAAGAAAGATTTCTTTATATCACCATAAGGTTTACCGTCTTTATTGCAGAATACATATGGGGAATCGCCATGTATGGTAATTTCAGTTAATGCTCTCTTCGCCACACTATTAACCGGCACTTCCCTCTTTTCGCCGTTCTTAGTGTCTAATAAATGAATTGTATCATGCCTAAGGTCAATATTAACCCATTTAAGTCCTAAAATCTCACCTTTTCGCATCCCTGTATTAAGAGCTAATATTACTATTGGCTTAAGATGTGGGGAACAATTATTCACCAATTTCGGTATTTCCTCCTTTTCCAAGAAACGGAGCCTTACAAAACGGTGTCAAGATATCAGCTTTGCTTTTCATTATACCGAGACTATTTTTCTAAAGAGCATATATAGGATATCGGAAACCGCGGGGAAAAGCTCTTCTTGAGGGGTAAACATAAATCCATATCAGACTATTGCTCAACTCGTTCTGACGTAAGGAAAGTACTTCCGCGACACAAAAAGACGTATCTACCAGAGGGTACTAAACAGAGGGCTTCGGTTAGTTTTTCTTCGCTGTAAGGTTGAAAGATGTTGATAGTTTTTTGTATGAGTTCTTTGGAGCGTATTAGGCTATCGACCTCCTGCGCCAAGAGGCCATAACTCTTTCTTAAGAATTGGTACAACTTCCAGGGCAGGTCAGTGTATCTGGATAAGCTAAAAAATTTTTCTTTGCTTCATCAGTCATATACGATACGTCCCCGCCGTGCCGTGAAAACGATAAATCTGTGAACCTGTTTATTACAGGCAGGTGCCCTTCCGGATACTTTACGCTTTCCCAATTCTGCACAGCAGGGACATGCGCGCCGCATCCGGAGTCAGGCTCCCTTTATTAATTTGTCAGTTTAGATTTTTCGTTGACTCTCACGCACAAAGCAAGGAACTCAACGCAAGTATACCATATTAAAACTCTATTTCAATATGAGGCTCATCTTTACTGCAGAGTCGCTTCTATGGCAAGCTGCTCTGCCCCTGCTTCGCTCATATTCTGGCTTTGTTTCGGCGGATTTCTCTTAAACCAGCGTACAGATCCATCCGGCAAAACAACATTCAACCCCCCCGGATGGTTGCATCCTTTTACGAAGCCCGAACCAGATGCATTTTCACTGTAATCCATAATAAAAATTTTGTTGCTGATCTTTGCCAAGATGGGCGGTGGTATTGTTAAAAATGCGTTGCCATAACGGTAGTCCGCGCGAGTGAGTACGCCGGATACTCCAAAATTTGACATTGACCATGGTGAGAATTTATAACTTGGGTTGGCGGAAGGGCAATAAAAAATTGCCAGGTCATCCACATACGAAGGATAAAGAACCCCCATGCCGTTATTTGCGCTTCCGTCCCATATGATGTCGTAACTCCAAAAATTCGGAAGCACTGCCGGGATCAGGCCGTTATGGTCATCGGCATACATATAATTCGCCATGCCGAGTTGGCGAAGATTATTTGCGCATTGCGCCCTTCGCGCACCCTCTCTTGCCGCGCCCATTACGGGCGACAAAAAAGCTATCAACAGCCCTATAATAACTATGACGACGAGAAGTTCAATTAGGGTAAACGCTCTTTTATCCATTTATGTCTCTTATATTAACAGTCGATAATTCTCTACTCCTAATGTATTATACCTCATTTCGCTATAGATATAAAGACATAAAATATCCTTATATATACGTTCAAAACGGCATTTCTCTTTCAAAAAATTTTCATTTTTTTCGAAATTGAGGGCTTCCAGCTTCTTCACGTCTTCCTTCATAAACTCCGTCGGCACGTGGGCGTATTTCATAGTGTCGCCTATGTCGGAGTGGCCGAGAAGCTCTTTGACCTTGTAAATGTCAACACCATGCTTAACAATGCTTAACAAGAAAAGTGACGCGGCTATGCTTTAGCTAACAACAGAAAAGGCTCCGAAAGTGTCAACTATACTTACGGATGTGTCTCCTTGTGGCTTAGCAGTACTTCCTTTACACGTGAACACACAAAGTAACATAGAACTATGTCTGGAGGCCCCTAACCCAAGGGAGAGTCTCTGGTAACACAAGAAAGACTGTAACACATGAACGTCTGTAACGTTTGTAACACTAAAATCAAGTAGACTGGATGGTGTATGGTTTCTCCTCTCGGCTCAAATGCTTGCCTTCTTAATCAATAAAAAGACATTCATCTTGCTCTCTTTCTAAGAGTTTAAAGTAAGTAGACATAAAAAATCCCCGTTGACCTTTTAATCAACAGGTATACAGTCTTCTTGTGACCAAAACGTGCCTAAACGCAGCCCGAGACGGGCTGTGATAGCGGAGGGTGATACAAATAACTTAGAACGATACCCCGTCGGAAATTGCACGTTTAAAGCAGCGCTACGAGTAGCCCGGGTCGAATTAAGAGTGTCCTGCTCTACCAACTGAGCTATGCGGGCGCTATAGTGTAAATATATAAGAAATTAGCGTATTATTATATCACAGGAGTCGATAATGGCAAGCGAAAAATGGCCCTTCGCCGCGCTCGCTCTACTCGCTTGCTCAGGGCCATAGTGAGCAAGGCCGCCTGTGGCGGCCGCGTCGAACCATGGTGCGGGCGGAGGGACTTGAACCCCCAAGGATTTCTCCACATGGTCCTAAGCCATGCGCGTGTGCCAATTTCGCCACGCCCGCATTAATGATGGCCCCTCCGTACCTGCAATGCTCCTATTCGTCGCATTGCTTTACGGCACTGCCCCTGGCGGGACTCCCTTCGGTCGCGGGATCAATCCCGCCTTTGGCGCGCCCGGCAGGAGTTGCCGCCTCCGCCGTCGCGGAGCTCCGGCTCCGGTCGGGCACTCGGCCGCTTACGGCCGGTCTTCGACTTACGGCCTTTTCCTCCCGTTGGTCGGCGCGGCCTCACTTCAACTCCACGTTGCGCGCTTACTTACAAATAGATGGCGCGCCCGGCAGGAGTTGAACCTGCGACCTACTGGTTCGAAGCCAGTCGCTCTATCCAGTTGAGCTACGGGCGCTCTTCTACGAATCTCTTCTACGAAAAGCCCAGTCCCTCCGAAGCCACACGCGAAAGCAATGTGGCGAAGGAGGACGGGCGCTAAATAATATATTTCGATTTCTTGACAAGCGGATATTTCTTTATCTCGGCCGCTATTTGCGAAGATAGTCCGGGTTTTCGCAATTTGTAATACATGTAATTTTTATAGCTTTCCACGCCCGGCTGATCAAACGCATTTATATTAAGAAGCTCTCCTTCGAACGCTGTCGCCATCTGAAAAAAGAATATCAGCTCGCCCCAATAATAAGGCGTAATGGCCGGCATTATAATCGTGCAATTAGGCCGCGCTTCTTTGACAAGCGCCCATTCAGTAGCTTCTTCCGCTGTCGTTATTAACTGCGAATACCTTTTCCCTGAAAGAAAATCTCCTGTTTCTGAAATCTTTATATCTTTTCTGAATCTCTCCACCCTGATAAACGTTATAACTTTGTCATTCTCGCCTTCTATATTATTTTGTTGTATGGAATGGAGGTCCGATGTACCGCGCGACGGTACAGGCGTGCGGCCAACGTGCACTATGGAGCCTCTGTCGCTCTCCCATTTCTCTTTGCCGCCTTCTATCTTTATCTTTCTTGCATATTTTTTGCCGGTGCTCTCCGCCAAAAGTTGCACATACCAATCGGCGGTAGACTTAAGCCCCTCCGAAAATGGCATAAGTACGGTTATGGGTTTTCCTTTCTTTTGATAAAGAATTGTATGCAGTACAGCGTACATATAAGCCGGATTTTCGAATACGGATGAATAACTGCACCTCTTTGCCATTTGGGCCGCGCCGCCTAAAACCTCTTTTAAATTAATTCCCAAAATAGCCAAATGTAAAAGGCCCATATTCAGTTCGGAAAATCTCCCGCCCACACCCTTTAAAAGCGGCAGGCTCCTGAAACTTAAAGGATCACGGGTACTCTCCGCATTTACTTTTTTACGCAAAGTTCCGGAACCCGGATCGGTAATAGCTATAATCTGGCGGCCATAATGCCTGCCGCAGCTTTTTTTGAGCCAATGCTCGACAATGTCGAAAGCTGCCTTTGTTTCGGTTGTCTCGCCGGATTTTGAAATAACGATAATTGCCGTTTCACGCGGATTCAGATTTTCAAGAAGTGTCCCGAGAGTATCGGGATCAAGATTATTGCCTTCGAAATAGATCCTCGGCCTGCCAAATCTTACCGAAGGAAATTCATTATAATAAGCGCCTGCCAGGGCATCCTGCGCTGCTTTCAGCCCAAGGTATGAACCGCCTATTCCCAGAGAAATTACGTTATCGTATTTCGCGGCTATCTCTTTGCCGAGTTTCTGAATAAAAGCCAGCGCTGCCTTGTCCTGAAACGGTAAATTGGCCCATTCAAGATTTAAACTGACTCTTTTACGGCTATCGGAAAGAATATTCTTGAGGTGCCGGTCTGCCTTATCTACGGCATTTCCCATTGCATGGATATCGGCCTCACTTACGCCGTCCTTTTTCCCGACGGCAGAACTGAACATATTATTGAAATCGAATTTGATGCCTCTCATCATAGAGTTACCTCCGGTAAAATCTCACTAGATGGTCCTTCGACGCGCTTGGTTCGACTTTGCTCACCACAAGTCGCTTGCTCAGGACCACCCTGAGCACGGTCGCCTCCAGCGACCACGTCGAAGGGTGGTCGGGGTGAGAGGATTCGAACCTCCGACTTCTTGCTCCCAAAGCAAGCGCTCTAAACCGAGCTGAGCTACACCCCGTAAAATTTGGCGTGCCTGGCAGGATTCGAACCTGCGACCCTCGGCTTAGAAGGCAGATGCTCTATCCAACTGAGCTACAGGCACATTTATATACGGTGATATTACCATAAGAACCAGGGCGAGACAAGGCTATTCCCCATGGTGCTCAATATGCAGATGCGGATGTATATGTACCCCGTCTTTATGCTTATGGGAATGAATATGGACAAGATTATTTTCTTTCAAAAAAATGCTATCCGATAGTATATCATGCGGCGTTCCGGAGCGGATAATATTTTTTGCCTCACTCAAAACATGCACGATATCGGAAACCTCCTCCACTATATGCAGGTCGTGCGTGGCGGTAACGATGGTCTTGCCTTTTTCGTGCTCTTTCAGAATCAGGTCGATAATATTTCTTGTCGTCTGCGGGTCGAGGCCTGCGGTCGGTTCATCCAACAAAAATATTTCAGGTTCAATAGCTATAATAGAAGCAACGGCAACTTTTTTCTTTTCGCCTATGCTCAGCTGATAAGGCGGCCTATCAAGCAATTCTCCAAGGTGAAAATCGTGCGCGATTTTATCGAGGCGCTTTTTGACCTCGGACTCACGCACCCCCAACTGAAGAGGCCCGAAGACAATATCTTCCCGCACCGTGGGGCAAAAAAGCTGCACATCCGGATTTTGAAATACAAATCCTACCCGCCGGCGGAAAGACGCCGTAAATTCGCTGTCCCGGAAAAGGCCTTCGTTAAGCTCCGCGCCAAACGCCTTAATGTCCCCTTTGTCCGGGAAAACCAGCGCATCGAGCATCGCGAGTAAGGTAGATTTACCGGTGCCGTTTGCGCCTATTACGGAAACCTTGCTTCCTTTTTCTATATCAAGGTTCACGCCGCATAAAGCGGGAATCTTCCCGAGATATGAAAAATGAGCATCTTTTAATTCAAATACTTTTTCCATTTTCGTCCAAAACGCGTACATCGGCGTTATATCCGCGCGAAAGCATCGCGCTGTATACGTCATTCTGCAATTTATATGAGCGCTGCCATAAGTTTGCCATATTCCAACCCACGACACCGCGGCTTTTACGGGAAGACGAAATAAACCCTACCCTGCTTTTTATCGCAGTATGGGTATTGTAAAATATATCCAAAAGAAGATAAATATACCTGTAACACATACCGAGTGTCATTACAAATATTTGCGGTATACCGAAACTCCTTAGCGCTTTTAATAATACAAAATGCCTTGTCGTCAATGCCAAAAGCACTGTCCAGGATACTGATGTTAAAACGCGCATAAAAAATATAGCGGCGGCGCCCGCGCCCTGCCTTGTGATAACAAATGCGGCGTTGAATATTTTAAAAGTAACTAACGGCTCTCCGGGTGAGAATGCGGAAAAAAGCGCCGGCACTGCGATAATAAGCGCAAACATCGGTATAAAAATCCACGTCCGTTTTAGAAAAAATCCGAGGCTTATTGAAGAGGCCTTGGCGACTATAAGGCAGAGAATATATAATCCTAATAAGAAAAGTACGCTTTTTGTAAATAATACGGCGAGTAAAATGAGCGCTATTGTCAATATCTTGGCGCGCGTCGCCCGCGAGCGTAAAAAACCATTTCTCGAGGCATATTCCTCCGCAAATATGGAATTTTTTAAAAATAAAACTGCCTCCGCCAGTGAGCGCTCTATGAAATCGCCGCTTTTTTTTCGCACCTTTATTTTTCCTTTTTTACTAAGAGTCTCCCTATGAACATTATCGCAAAAACCGCAACCGATATACCTACGGTTGCCGATATTATATACGCAACACTCAAATAGCAAAAACCTTTTTCCTCCCATCCCCTAAACGTATAATCGGGGATCGGCGCATTCCAAAGGCCCGCCAATTTTGCCAATCCTTCGGGCATATAACCGACAATTTCCCTGATTTCCTCTAAACCCCATTCGCCCCATGCCGCTCCGGCCTTAAAATGCTCCGGTAAAAACAATCCCAGAGGAGAAAGAATAATTAAAATACCTATCCCTATCCATAATTTGGTAGTCAGCTTCATCCGCGCTCCTAACTAATCGGGATTTCCTTATGTTTTTGCAGATACTTAACCGCCAAACCCGTAACGAGCGCTTCTATCCAACCGAAAATAAGAAGATGTTCCGACATCATAGCGATAAGCGCAACATTAAGTCCGTATGGGCAATATAGGGCTTGGCCGCCCGCTGTGTGGTGTAATAACGGCTGAAGCCCGAATTCTACCGCGGTAAATAAGGCCGCAATATTTAAAGAAACATATCCCGCGATCGCCGCGGCGATGATTCTGATATTAGATTCTGGCGCGGACTTTCCGCTTATAAGTTTATAAATAAAATAGGCGGTGAAAGGCATAATAAATGCCATGTTAAAACAATTGGCGCCTATAGCTGTAATGCCGCCGTCGCCGAATAAAAGCGCTTGTATGACCAATGCTACTGTAACGGCAATGCACGCCGCCCACGGCCCTAAAATTATGGCTGCAAGCGCCGCGCCAACAGCATGCCCTGTAGTTCCGCCAGGTATGGGCACGTTAAACATCATGATTATAAAACTGAACGCGGCCCCTATAGCAAGTAGCGGCACCTGTGCAGCTTTAAGCGTCTTTTTTACGATATTGGATGCGGCTATCCACACAGGAATCATTACTACATAAAGAACCCCGCTTGTAGCGGGGCCTAAATAACCATCCGGTATATGCATATCATCTATCACTCCTCTTTACAGGAATCTCAATCGACTTCAAGAGTTGTGCGGTCGAGGTCTATGAGGCGTTCTACCATCGGATTATCCATGGGATCGCCGCTAAATTCTATTTCCACCCTATCCGACACCTGGACATCATCCAATGAAATCGTCTGCGCGCCGCCCTTCAGTATCGCGTTTTCAGGCACGTAAAGCTCCATATTTAATAGCGCGTTGGCTTCGGCGTTACGGTAGCTGATAACAACTGTCGATGAAACCGGATTGACCTCTATCACGGTGCCGGATACCATCTGTGTCTCTTCCGCGCCGGCCATTGAGGCCGCCAATAAAATACATGCCGCCATAACAAAACATTGAATTTTCTTTTGCATCGTTCTCTCCTCTCTTAAATGGTTTTCCCGGTAAGTATAGAAAGGGCCCTGAAGTATTTTTTGCCCGTCTTTTTTATTATATCTTCGGGTAGTTCCGGAGCGGGCGGAGTCTTGTCCCAGTCAAGCGTCTCCAGGTAATCGCGCACGAATTGTTTATCAAAACTCGGCTGCGGCCCGCCAGGCTTGTATTCATCCTTCGGCCAGAAACGCGAGGAATCCGGCGTAAGGATTTCATCGATAAGGATGGTTTTTCCGTCATGTGTGCCAAATTCAAATTTTGTATCCGCGATGATTATGCCTTTTGACTCTGCGTATTGGCTTGCCTTCGTATAAATAGCAATGCTCATCCTTCTCAGCTCTTCGGTAATGCCTCTCCCCAGCGACTTTTCTACATACGCTTCGGACACGTTTATATCATGCCCCTCTTCTTCCTTGGTTGATGGAGTAAAGATCGGCTCCGGCAGTTTATCGGATTCCCGAAGCCCTTTTGGCAGTTTGATTCCGCAGATAGATTGGGTCTTTTTGTACTCTTTCCATCCGGAACCGGAAAGATATCCGCGTACGACACATTCTACGGGCATGGACTTTGCTTTTTTTACCAGCATGGAGCGGCCTTTCAAAATATCCTTATATTTTTGTAAAGGCTCGGGGAAATCTTCTACATTTGCCGAGATAAAATGGTTGGGGATGATATCCTTGGTGAACTCAAACCAAAATAAAGAAAGCCGGGTAAGTATTTCGCCCTTATGCGGTATGCACGTCGGCAGGATAACATCAAAACAGGATATCCTGTCGCTTGAGACAACCAGAAGCTTATCCTTTAAATCATAGACATCGCGGACTTTGCCTCTTTTGAAGAGCTCTATATCCTTAAATTCTGTTATGCGTAATGTTTCGCTTATCATATGTGGATATCTATTATAACTCAATCACGGCTGGAAACAAGGAAAATTTTGCCTTGACGCTTAGCGCTTTAAGAGGTATACTAGTGATACGGGGATTCTCCCGGGTTAAAAGCAGGCAGGGAACGTATATTGGCAAAAGATAACTATTCATATAAAAAGTACGCCAGAGAACTGGCGAAGAAAAAGAAGAAAGAAGCAAAAGAGCAGCGCAGGTTGGACAAAAAGAATGTACAACCTGATAACGAAGTAAAAAACCCTCCGATAGGCCCAGAGACTGAGCTTACCGGAGAATAGAAAGAGGAGTGACATGGGATATCAAGGTGGCGGTGGATTCGGCAGCGGTCCGAGAGAGATGCACAAGGCAATCTGCGCAGATTGTAAGAAAGAGTGTGAAGTACCTTTCAAGCCCAGGGAAGATCGTCCGGTATACTGCAAAGAATGTTTCTCGAAGCACAAAGATAGCAGCCGTTAAATATCTGCTTTACTAAAAACGAGAGCGTGTCACTATTTGACACGCTCTCGTTTTTTTTTCGACTAGGAACAAATCTGGGGTCCCAGTGGAGTGTCACCCAAGGGAACCTCTCGGTTTATATAGGTATCTATTATAGTCCGATTACGGACGGAAACAAGCAAATTTTGCTATTTAGAGAGGTTTATTCCTCGGGAAAATGCCCGTCCTCTGTAGCTCAAGAGCGAAAGAGGGCCTGCCCTCCGAAGCTTTAGCGTAGGAGGGTCCTATTTGTCCGGTATTTTTTGGCTTTAATTTACGTAACTCTTTGATATATCAGGAGATAGGAATGTCCGCCTCTCTTTGTCCGGACATTCATATTTTACTACCCCGACCACTGACCAAACCCCGGTTCCTCTCTCTTAAAAACTGGTACAACTTCTAGGGGCAGGTCACCTCCTCCTCAGTAAGGCCCGTAGCCCTTGTCTGAAGGTATGAAAAAACCTCTACTATTGACTGCTGATACCATTCTAATCTTTTCATTTTTCTACCTACCGCCTTACTAAATTGAACTAAAAGCTTATAAAACTAATTTCCCCGCGCGCTATCATGATGCCGCCGACTTCTGGCGATGCAGGACCAAGCGTACAGATTATCTTAGTTTTAACCATAGAATCCCTTCATAGCACCTGGCTTACTCATAAATAAGCATTTAACACATATTCCTGAACCATTCTCTGAGTATTAAAAAATGAGGCGTTCAACGCTATCGCATGGCGCATAACTTCAAGCCATTTATCTTTGTCTTTGTAAAACATCGGGATGATTATATTTTCTAATTTCTGATATAAATCACGGGCATCTTGAGCGCTGTCCGTATTCTGCTTTTGTGATGAGCCGATTGCCCAGCCGGTGACATTCTCAATACATCCCTCTATCCACCAGCCGTCCAAAATACTTAAATTCGGCACACCGTTAAGGCAAGCTTTCATTCCGCTTGTACCGGATGCCTCTTGCGGCGGAAGCGGGGTATTTAGCCAGAGGTCAACACCAGCAGTAATCAATTTCCCTTGTGTCATATTGTAATTTTCAAGATAGGCAATTTTGATTTTTGGATTGAGCTCTTTCATTTTTGAAAATATCTTCTTTATCAGTTCCTTGCCGCCCCCATCCTTAGGATGAGCCTTTCCCGCATAAATGATTTGCATCCTGCCTGCCTTGTCATTAATCTCAACTAACCGGTTTATATCGCTTAATAAAAGGTCTGCTCTTTTATAGGCTGTGGCGCGCCGGGCAAAACCTATAGTAAAGGTATCGCAGTCCATATCAATACCTGTGCGGGCATTTACATAATCAATAAGCTCTTTTTTTGCCTCAAGGTGCGCCTGAAATATTTCCTCTTTAGAGATACTCAAGGCGTAACGCAAGGAAAAATAGTCTGATTGCCAGCCGGGAATATATTTATCGTAAAGCTTTTTGAATACAGGAGACACCCAAGTCAGCAAATGAATACCGTTGGTAATAGAATCTATGGAATAACCAGGAAACATCTCCCGCGTCACTTCGCCGTGTTTTTTAGCTACCCCGTTGACGTATTTACTCAGATTTAAAGCAATTAAAGTCATATTCATTTCGTTACCCCGGATAAATATATCGGGCATTTTAAAAGGTAAATCGCTGCGCAGAGCCCTTTTTACAAAGTCAAGGGGAAACCGGTCATGTCCGGCGGCTACAGGCGTATGAGTGGTGAATATACATTTATTTCTTACGGATTCAAGGTCATATTTTTTATAAATATCCGTCTCAATGTCTTTTTTTGTCCTCTCCAGTAATTCCATTGCCAAAAGACTGGCATGGCCTTCATTCATATGGTATTTCTCGATATTTTTATAGCCGATAGCTTCGATTGCCCTCAACCCCCCTATACCAAGGATTATTTCCTGACAAAGGCGATACCACTGGTCGCCTCCGTAAAGAAAACTGGTTAAGGTACGGTCATATTCAGCGTTTTCAGCAAGGTTTGTGTCCAGAAAATAAACAGGCACAGTTGCTCCGGTAACCCCCTTTACAATATATTCCCAAATCCGAAGCGTGATTTCTCTTGCCTCAATATTTACAGCTGCTTTTACCGGCAAAGGGGTTAAAAACTCCTCTTTTGACCAGTCTACAGGAAACTCTGTCTGGCTACCTTGTGCATCCAGCTTTTGCGCAAAGTAGCCTTTTTCATTAAGTAAAGTTACGGCAATAAGCGGCACGCCTAAATCCGCGCAGGATTTTAGAGTATCTCCTGCCAGAACTCCCAATCCACCGCTATAAGTAGGCATCCTGGGGTCAAATCCCGCTTCCATTGTAAAATATGCGATCTTTCTTTTCTCTAGCTCTTGTTTATTCATCTTCTTCTACCTCAAATCAACATCAGTAGACATTACAATTGCTCAAAATAGTTATAAACATGCAATGCAATCTTAGCGATAAATTCCTTTGATGGAGCGCTTGTAGAATTCGCGTGTTTCGTTAATACCACAATAATAAAATCGCCTTTATGGGTAAATACTAATCCTACATCATGGCAGATACCGCGTTCTAGACCAGTCTTGTGAGCAAGCAGAGTTTCAACTGGTAGATATTTTGATAGACGATCATTAATCCGTTGCAACTTCAGAAGCTTTATACATTTTTCAGAAATATCCTTATTTACCAGGACTCGTCTATATATATTCTCCAGTATCAGAGCCATATCTTCTGCTGTCGTATAATTCTCAAGCCCGGCATCCCTTGATTTATAATCGGCTATCTTTCGCGAAAGCTCGGTGTTTTTCAACCCAAATGCCTCAAATGAATTATTCAAATAATCAATACCAACCATATTGGTAAGTATATTGGTTGCGGTGTTATCGCTGTCATAAATCATAAGGCCGATGAGCCTCTCCACGCTGAAAGTGGTGCCTGCAGGCATATCCTTCAATACCCCTGAGCCGGTAAGTTTATCCGTAGATTTAAGCGCGACATTACGGTCAAGCTTAATTCTCCCTTGGTCAGCCGCCAAAAAACATGCCGCCATAAGAGGGATTTTGGCCAAGCTTGCCGAAGGAAACAGTTTATCCTTCTCGCAAGAAAGTCCCCACCCGGTTTCTAAATCCTTAATCACTATTCCGGTCTCGCCCTTAAAGTGGTCTATTTCACTCTTAATGCGTTGCTGGAGATCCTGCCATGCGGCTTTCCTTGCCTCATAGAGAAGCCGCTGTTGTTGAGTCTTTTGGAATCTAGCGTAATACTGCCGGCCAAAATATGCTCCGACGCTCAATACAACAATAATTAAAATAAATAGAAATATGTTCTTTGCTTTCATTTTTCCTTAAGGGATATAAAATCCTCGCCCTCATTCCAGGCTATCAAATATTCGTTTTTTGAGGCGCATTCATTCTCAAAAACTCTCTCGTCAATTGACCTGCCCCTAGAAGTTGTACCAGTTCTTAAGAGAGAGCTATGGCCTCTGGCGCAGGA